>NZ_JAKRMZ010000010.1:0-85142 GCF_022345915.1 Corynebacterium sp. ACRQP
AGCTGGCACAGGCCTCCCGGCAGAAGTCAGCATCATCCGCACCACCACCCAAACCGCCCCAACCCCACAACCCATCACGATCTAACACCTAAACCCGTTCACAACCACTTGACACAAAGCGCGCGATGTCACATTTGGCACTATGCCCAGGTCGCGCGGAACGGCCTGGTCATATCCGTCACTGGCGCCGGGGCGGGGAGGGGCCGCGCGCCCGGAAGCGCTACTTCTGCAGACCCGGCAGGTTCAGGCCCAGGTGCGGGCCGGCGAAGTACAGGCCGGCGGCGCCGATGGTGGCCACGATGGCGAGGATGCCGGCGAGCAGGCCGGCGAAACGCTTTGCGTTGTCGATTTCGTCCTGGGTGTACTCGGAGCTGCCCGGGCCGCTGGACTGCTTGCCCTGGTCGGCCTGGTCAGAGGTCTGGTCGGTGGCTGCGGCAGTGTCGGTTGCCGGGGCGGCGGTGGCCACCGGGGCGGCGCCGGCGACGAGGGCGACGGCGAGCGCGGGGGCGATGGCGCGGCGGGAGATGGAGCTGGTGAGCATGGGCGGTCCCTTCATGGGCGTGAGTGTATCCGCCACAGAATAACCGACCGGGCCAGGGTAACCAGCCACAGCCCCGCCGCGTTACTGCCCGTCGATGAAGCGTGTGACCTTCTCCGCCTCGGCGATCTCCTGCAGCCGCTCCGCGGAGACCAGCCCGGTGACCACCACGACGGAGCCGCCGGCGGCGATGGGGCCGAGCACGTTCGCGGCGAACTCGTCGGTGGTGTGCCAGTCCTGCACCAGGTAGCGCTCCGCCTCGATGCCGGGCACGGCGAACGAGCTCAGCGAAGGGGATTGGCCGAAATAGTCGTCGCCGTAGAAGCGCACGGTGGGCCCGAAGTCCACGGTGCCCACGGGCAGTTCGCCGCCGGCTTCCACCACGCCGCGGCCGAACGGGTCGTCGGAAACCACCACGCAATCGGGCACTTCGCTCCACCGCGCGGCGCCGTCCAGGGTGGTGAAGATGAGCTCTGGGGCGGGGGCAGCGGAGGCGTCGATAAGCGGGGTGCGCGAGGAGTTGTACGCGCCGATGGCGATGACCGCCGCTTGCCACGACACCGGCAGGTCGATGGCGACGTTGTCGCCGGCGTCGAATTCCTCGTCGAGCATGTTGGCGACCTTGCTGGCCCAGTTGTCCAGCGTCTGCGCCGAAAAATCCATGCGCACGCCGCGCGAGTCGTCGTAGACGGTCAGGCGCGGCGTCGACGGGTCGGTCTGCATTAGCGGTGCGAGCATGCTCATGCCCGCCCATCGTAAGGTGCAATTGCTTTACGACGCCAACATGATCGACGCGCCCGGCCCCAACGGAAGATCGAACTGGTACCAGATGAACAGCAGCACCAGCCAGAACATCCAGAACACCACGGTGAACACGATCAGGCGCGACATCAGGGTGCCGATGCCGGCCTTCGGCTCGTAGCGGCGCAGCTGGGTGAGGATGACGATGATGTACGGGTTGAGCGGGGTGATGATCTGCGTTGCGGAATCGCCGACGCGGTAGGCGGCCTGGATGAACGCCGGGTCGAAGCCCAGCAGCGCGAACATGGGCACGAACACAGCGGCCATGAGCGTCCACAGCGCAGACCCGGAAGTGATGAGCAGGTTCAGGCAGGAGGCGAGGATGACGAAGGTGATGATCGCGCCGAAGCCGCCGATGCCCGCGGACTCGAGGGCTTCCGCGCCCTTTACGGCGGTCCAGGTGCCGATGCCGGACCAGTTAAACAGCGCGATGAACTGGCCGAGGATGAACGCCAGCACCAAGAAGCCGGTCATTTCTTTGATGGACGAGCCCATCATGTCGGTGACGTCGGTGACGTTTTTCACCGTGCCGGAGACCTTGCCGTACACCAAGCCCATCACCACGAAGTAGAGCACCACGATGAACACGGAAGACTCCATCAGGGGCGAATCCGGCAGAAACGTGCCTTCCTCGTTGCGCCACGGGGAGCCCGGCACGAGCACGGCGACGGTGCCGACAATGGTGAGCAGGAGCGTGACCCACAGCGTGGCGGTCAGGCCGCGCTTTTCTTCGGCGGTGAGCTCGGCGGTGATCTCGTTGCCGTCGCGGTCCAGGTCCGGGGCGTCCTCGCCTTCGGCGACCTCGGTTGGCACGCCCATTTTGTTCAGGCGAGGTTCTAGCACCTTGTCGATGATCAGGCCGGCGATGAAACCCAGGATCGAGGCGGAGGCGATGTTGAACCAGTAGTTGGACATCACCGTGACCTCGTTTGCCTCCAGGCTGGGCAGCGCCTCCATGACGGAGTTGGTGATGCCGGCAAACAGCGCGTCTAGGGAGCCGGGCAGGATCGACGTTGCGTAGCCGGCACCCACGGAGGCGAAACCACCCAGCAGGCCGGCGACGGGGTGGCGGCCTGCGGCCTTGAACACCATGGCGGCCAGCGGCGGGATGACAATGAAGGCCGGGTCCGCGATCAGGGAGGCGGACACACCGATCAGGCCCACCGCGTAAGGCAGAACGGTCTTGTTGGCGGAGCCGAACAAGCGGCGGATCAGCGCCGAGAGCATGCCGGAGCGCTCCGCGATGCCGACTGCCAAGATGATGGGCATCACGTAGACAAGTGGCGGGAACCCGACGTAGTTTTCGCCCAGGTTCACGGTGAACCAGGCCAGGCCTTCCTTGGTGAAGAACCCGTGGATCGGGCGGACCTCGTCGGAGCCTGGGACCTGGACTTGGGCCCCGGACCAGGCCATCACCGTGGAGATGACGGCGGTGATCAAAAACAGGAGCAGAAAGAGGGTGAACGGCTCGGGGAGCTTGTTGCCCACCTTCTCGATGGTGTTGAGGACGCGGTCGGTCGCGCCCTGCTTTTCGGGCGCGCCACTCGTTCCGGTGGTTGTTGTGGTCTCTGGCGATGGCTCGGGCCGTGGTGTGCGAGTCATGCAATCTGGTTCTACCAAACCGCGAGCAGGGTTTTCTCCAGTTTCAGGAAAATGCCTGGAACTTCATTCCCGGAATGTGGGACAAGGTCTGGTGGGGCGGGGCTAGTTCACGCAGCGCGGGCTGTCGCCGTCCGCCTTGATCTCGGGGCCGATCTCGGTGGCGCCGAAATCCTCGCCCGGCGTGCCCACAGGCGCCTCCTGCTGCGCTTCCTCCTCAGTCATGAGACCCGGGCCTGCGTAATCGTCGGCCACGACCGCCACCATCGTGCCCGGCTCGAGCGTGGCGTTGGCCACCACCGGCACACCGCCGAGGATCCGGGCGAGCTCCTGGGCGGCAGGGTCGTCCGCGTCGGGCGCCACAACCTGGCTCTGGTAGTACAGGCCGTCCATTGCGTTGGCCACCTCGGAAACTTGGATGCCCTGTTTGCCCAGCTCCTCGCCGACGCGGCCCGCCTGGCCCGGCACAGCCCCGGCATTGAGCACGATGACGTCCTGGGAGCTAAGCGTCGACGACGCCGCGGAGTCGGAAGAGTCTGCGGAGTCGGAGGTCTCGGTGGTGTCCTCTTCCTGATCGGGCTCCACCGCGTCTTCCATGAACCGGTGCACCTGGGCCACGTCGACGGTGACGATAGATTCGCCGTAGTCGCCCACACCGTTGACGGAGGTCACCGGAATGGTGGTGAACGTGACGTTGTCGCCGGCCAGGCCGGACAGCTGCTGGGCGAAGCGGACCACGTCCCAGCCCTTGTCCAGCGTGACGGAGCGTTCGGCGGCGTTGGCCAGTTCGCGCAGGCGCGCCGGATTGGTCAGGGTGCCGGCGGAGAGCATGGTGCGCACCAGCGACGCCATGAACGTCTGCTGGCGGACAATGCGGTCGAGGTCGCCGCGCGGCAGGTCGTGGCGCTGGCGCACGAACGACAACGCCTGCGTGCCGTTGAGCGTCTGCACGCCGGCGGGGAAGTGGGCGCCGGACAGCGGCTCGTCCACCGCGTTGTTCAGGCACACGGTCACGCCGCCGACGGCGTCGGTGAGCAAGACGAAGCCGAGCAGGCCCACCTGCGCGAAGTGGTCCACCTCCACGCCGGTGAGGTCGGCCACCGCGTCGATCAGCCCCTCTTGGCCCGCGCGCGCGACCCGCTGCTCCAGCTCGGGGCCTTCGGACATGCCCTCTTCCTCGACCAGCTCTTCGCGCTTGTCGGCAGCGTAGGCGCCGTAAACGCCGTTGATCTTGAGGTTGCCGTAGGTGGAGTCGTGGACGTAGGTGTCGCGCGGGATGGAAACGGCCGTCGCCTTCGAGCCATCCTCCGGGATGCGGACAACCATGATGGTGTCGGTGTTGATCTCGCCATCGGCCACACCGGCGTTGAGGCGGGCGAGCTCGTCCTCGCTTAAGGGGTTGCCCTGCGCGTCCGTGCGCGAGTCGGAGCCGACGAGCAGGATATCCACCGCGCCGTCGAGCACCGCGTCGTCCTTGTTGCCCTTGCCCTTGGATTTGCTCTGGGAGCTCACGTCCAGCTCTGAGGCGGACAGCTGCCCGCCCAGGCGACCGACGGCGAAGTAGCCGACGCCGGACAGGGTGATCGCCAGGGCGGAGACTACAGCCAGCACTCCTTTGACCACAGGGTGGCCGGACTGGGACACGTCTCGCGTTCGCGATGGTGCCGCCTGAATGTCGCGGGCACGCCGATTGGGGTCAGTCACGCGGGGAAGTATACGACATTCCCTCCCGAATACCCTCGGCTGTGCCTGTGCCGTACACCAATTCCGGCCCCACTGGTGGGTATGATTCCAGCCATTGTGAACGCTGACTCTCTCCATCCGACTGACGCGCCGCTCGCGGTGATCACGGTGACGTACTCGCCGGGCGAGCATTTGTCGCACCTGATTGCGTCGCTCGACGCGGCGACGCGCGGCGAGGTGCATTTGGTCTGCGCGGACAACGGCTCCACAGACGGCGCGCCCCAGCGCGCCGCCGCTCAGCACGAGCACGTGGAATTCCTCCCCACCGGCGGAAACATCGGCTACGGGGCGGCGATTAATGTCGCAGCCGCGGCACTTGCGGAGCGTCGAGAAGCGAATGCGATCCGAAACGACTACTTCCTCATCGTCAACCCCGACGTCGAGTTTGGTCCGGGCAGTATCGACGAGCTGATCCGCTGCATCGACGCTGCTCCAAAGGCGGGGGCGGCGGGCCCGCGCATCGAGGAAGCGGACGGCTCCGCGTACCCGAGCGCCCGCGAGGTGCCCGGGCTTGCCACAGGCATCGGGCATGCATTGCTTTACGACGTCTGGCCGCGCAACCCGTTTTCCCGCGCCTACAAGGCGGACGCGAACATGCACGTCCAGCGCACCGCAGGGTGGCTCTCGGGCGCGTGCCTGCTGGTGCGGTGGGACGCGTTCGATGCCATCGGCGGCTTCGACGAGCGCTACTTCATGTACCTCGAAGACATCGACTTCGGCGACAGGCTCTCGCGCGCAGGGTGGGACAACCTGTACTGCCCATCGTCGGTGATCCTGCACGACCAAGGCCACGTGGCGGGCAAGTTCCGCAAGGTCACGGTGCCCGCCCATCACGGTTCGGCCTACCGCTTCCAGCGCGACAGGCACCCGCACCCGTGGCAGGCACCGCTGCGGTGGGCGTTGTGGCTCGGGCTGAAGGTGCGCGGGGCGTTCCAACTTGGCCTGCGCAAACCGCGGCGGCGCACCGATACTTAGTTAGACCACAAACACCAGGAAGAAAAGGACAAGCAATGGCAACTTCGGAGCACATTGGCGCCGCACAGGCGCCCGACGGGGCAGTCACTGAGATGGACGCGGTGATCCTGGTGGGCGGGCGTGGCACGCGTCTGCGCCCGCTGACGGTGTCCACCCCGAAGCCGATGCTGCCCACCGCGGGCTACCCGTTTTTGGCGCACCTGCTCGCCCGCATCAAGGCAGCAGGCATGAACCACGTGGTGCTGGGCACGTCGTACAAGGCTGAGGTGTTCGAGGAGTACTTCGGCGACGGCTCCGAGTTCGGCTTGGAAATCGAGTACGTGGTGGAGGAAGAGGCCCTCGGCACCGGCGGCGGCATCCGCAACGTGTACGACAAGCTGCGCTACGACAACGCCATGGTGTTCAACGGCGACGTGCTCTCCGGTGCGGACCTGTCCGCCATCGCCACCACCCACGTGGACAAGGACGCCGACGTGACGCTGCACCTGGTGCGCGTGCCGGATCCGCGCGCGTTCGGCTCGGTGCCCACCGACGAGGACGGCAACGTGCTGGCGTTTTTGGAGAAGACGGAGGATCCGCCGACCGACCAGATCAACGCCGGCTGCTACGTGTTCAAGCGCTCTGTGATCGAGCAGATCCCGGCCGGGCGCGTGGTGTCGGTGGAGCGTGACACGTTCCCGGGTCTGCTGGAGGCGGGCGCGAAGGTGGTCGGCCACGTGGATTCGTCCTACTGGCGCGACATGGGCCGCCCGGACGATTTCGTCCAGGGGTCTTCCGATGTGGTGCGCGGCATCGCGTACTCGCCGTTGCTCGAGGGGCGTACGGGCGAGTCGCTTGTGGACGACTCCGCTGGCGTCGCGCACGGCGTCATACTCATCGGCGGCACGGCTGTGGGCCGCGGCTGCGAGATCGGGGCCGGCTCGCGTGTGGACGACTCGGTGATTTTCGACGGCGTGACCATCGAGCCTGGCGCGATGGTGCGCAACTCGATTATCGCCGCTGGTGCGCGGATCGGCGCGAACGCGCGGATCACGGACTGCGTGATCGGCGAGGGCGCAACGATTGGCGCGCGTTGCGAGCTGCAGGCGGGCATGCGCGTGTGGCCGGGCGTGGAAATCCCGGATTCGGGAGTGCGTTTCTCCCCGGACGCGTAAGCGACACGCCAAAACTGAAAAATAGTTGCTCAAATCGGCGCCGCTACCATATGTAGTACCCCCGATGCGCACCCCCATCTCCTGGCGCGTGTGACTAATGTGACTCGTGTGACGAGCGACGTGGGAAATGGGGGGCGGGGGACCGAAACTGCAGAATTCTGGTTGCGGCTATTTAGTGTCCCGGTGTGTAATCACAGCAGTGTTATCCGCAGTGCCCGCCAGTCGGGAACTGCGGTCACCACTCTTATACGACCGACAAGCAACTAAGGAAGGTAATGGCGTGGAAAACCAGGCAGACGCCACCCTCCGCGGCGCGGCCGCAGGAGGGATGACCCTCGACGAGTTGTTCGGCGCCGTCGAGCAGGAGTGGCAGGATCAGGCGCTGTGCGCCCAGACCGACCCGGAGGCGTTTTTCCCGGAGAAGGGCGGCTCCACCCGCGAGGCGAAGCGGATCTGCAAAGCGTGCGCAGTGCGCGACGAGTGCTTGGAATACGCGCTCGAGCACGACGAGCGTTTTGGCATTTGGGGCGGGCTCTCCGACCGTGAGCGCCGCCGCCTGAAAAAGCAGATCGGCTAAGCCCTACCAGGGGAAGTCTGGGGAGATAGTCCTCGGATCCAAGTTGAGGTAATTGGCCACAAGAGCGGTCAGAACCCAGGTGATGAGTTCTGACCGCTCTTGTGTTTGCGCTGCCCGGTGCTCGATGGGCATGCGGAACACCACGAAGCGTGCGCGGGTGGGGTTGCCCTGCTTGTCCACCCCGGCCTGCAGCACGCGCCCGAGCGGCACCGGGCCGTCGGCGATGATCTCGTCCGGAAACACCGTCATGTCGGGGCTGAGACGCATCCGGGGAATAGTGTCCACGGCTAGGTCCACGCCGGCCAGCTCGTTGAAGTACTGGTTGTGCAGCGGTGCGTAGGCGTCGATGACCAGCTGGTCGAAGCTGTCTGCGCGGGTGCGGTAGCGCGGCACGCCGATCGGCAGGAGGGGCCCGCGCACACCGTGGCCGTGGCGGTTGCGGGCCGGTTGCACGTGGGAGGGGCCGGTGGAGCTCATAGCTGGCAATGCTATTGCGCCGCGCGGCGAAGGTGTCGCGGGCGCGCCGCGTTGCACTGTCGAAATCTCAACGCGGGGTTTAGACTTGGCGCCGTGAATATCTACCGCCGTTGTTGCCGCCCCGGATGCGGCCGGCCCGCCGTGGCCACGCTGATCTACGCGTACGCGGATTCGACGGCAGTTATCGGACCGCTCGCGCCCGCCCCGGACCCGCACGCCTGGGATTTGTGTGAGCGCCATTCCGCGCACATCACTGCCCCGGTGGGCTGGGAGCTAGTCCGCGTCGAGCACGTCGAACTCGATGACGACGAACTGGACGAGGAGAACACCGACATCACCGCACTCGCGGAGGCGGTGCGCGAAGCAGGACGGGTGACCACCGGTCTGGTGGAAACCGGCCAGGACCCGATCGAGTACTCGGCGGAGAAAGACTTCAACAACCCGGACACCTCCAACCACCCGGTGCACCGCACGAAGCGGGTGGAGGAGCAGATCGCGGCGGCCAAGGCGGCGCGTCGCTCGCACTTGCGCATCGTGCCGGACCCGGAGGTAGAGCAGTAGCAACAGCGGTCTGCGCAGGCCCGTGTCGGGGGCGCGCGATAAGATACCGCGCATGGCTATTGAGCACACAGAAGCAACGCTGAAAAGCGTTATCAAGGCGTACGACGTCCGCGGCGTCGTCGGCGAGACCATCGACGAGGAATTCGTCCGCACCGCTGGCGCGGCGTTCGCGCACATCCTGCGCGGGGAAGGGGAGACCCGCATCGCGGTCGGCCACGACATGCGCCCTTCCTCGCCGGCGCTTGCAGATGCCTTCGCCGAGGGCGCTGCCAGCCAGGGGATCAACGTGACCCTGCTGGGCCTGACGTCCACCGACGAGCTCTACTTCGTCGCCGGCACCCAGCGCTGCGCCGGCGCGATGTTCACCGCCTCGCACAACCCGGCGCAGTACAACGGCATCAAGCTCTGCCGCGCGGGCGCGACCCCGGTGTCCACGGACACCGGCCTGGGCGAGATTGGCCGCATGATCCTCGAGGGCGTGCCGGGGTACGAGGGGGAAGCGGGAGTCGTCGATAAGCATGACGCCCTGGAGGAGTACGCCTCCTACCTGCGCGAACTTGTGCCGGTGCCCACGCGCCGCAAGCTTGTTGTCGCGGTGGACGCGGCCAACGGCATGGCCGGCATGACGGTGCCGGCGGTGCTGGGCGATATGGACATCCGCCCGCTGTACTTCGAGCTCGACGGCACGTTCCCCAACCACGAGGCGAACCCGCTGGACCCGAAGAACCTGGTGGACCTGCAGAAGTTCACCGTGGAGCAGGGCGCAGACATCGGCCTGGCCTTCGACGGCGACGCGGACCGCTGCTTCGTGGTTGACGAGCGGGGTGAGGCCGTCTCGCCGTCCGCGATCACCGCGCTGATTGCCACCCGCACGCTCGAGAAGCACCCGGGTGCGACGATCATCCACAACCTGATCACCTCCCGCGCGGTGCCGGAGCTGATCGAAGAGCACGGCGGCAAGGCGGTGCGCACCCGCGTGGGCCACTCCTACATCAAGGCGCAGATGGCGGAGCACTCCGCGCTGTTCGGCGGCGAGCACTCCGCGCACTACTACTTCTCGGAATTCTTCAACGCCGACTCCGGCCTGGTGGCCGCGCTGCACGTGCTGGCCGCGCTGGCGGAGCAGGACGCGCCGCTGAGCGAGCTGATGGGCGCCTACGAGCGCTACACCGCCTCCGGCGAGATCAACTCCGAGGTCGCCGACCAGGCAGCCGCCACGCAGCGTGTGGTGGACGCGTTTGCGGACCGCGCGGAATCCGTGGACACCCTCGACGGCGTGACGGTGCAGTTGAAGGACTCCAAGGCGTGGTTCAACGTGCGCGCCTCCAACACCGAGCCGCTGCTGCGGCTCAACGCCGAGGCGCCGACGCGCGAGGAAGTGGACGCGCTGACCGAGGAAATCCTCGGCATCATCCGCGCATAAGCTTCCCCGCGTACGCTCGCGGGGTATGAGCGGATTTTCCAGGGAAGACGCCCTGTTTTTCGACATCGCCCACGAGGGCGCCCAGCTCCGCGCCGTGGGCCAGGCGGCGCACCTGCTTGCGGGGCTGCGCGGGCTTGCACCCCGCAGCGTGGTTGTGCTGGCCACCGACCAGGTCGCGGCCGCCGCGGCGCGGGCGGTGGCGGCGTTCGCCGCCCCGCTCGAGGTGCCGGTGGTGGTCGCCGACCAGCTTCCGGCGTACGTCGGCGCGCTCGACGTCGTGGTAGTTGTGGGCGACAACGCCGGCCGCGAGGAGGACCTGCGCGGTTTGACCACCGCGGCCAGCCGCGGCGCCGAGATCATCCTCGCGGGCCCGAACAAGGGGCCCTTGCTTGACGACGCACCACAGGCCGCCGCCGTCATCCCCGCCCTGCCCGACACCGCCGGGGCCTCCCCGCTTCGCACCTGCGCCGTGGTCGGCGCGGTGCTGCTCGCGCTGCGCCAGCCGGCCGAAGTGGTGGCGGAGCGCTTCGAGCTCTTGGCCTCGGAGGTGGACGCCGAGCTGGAGTCTGTTTCCCCAAGGCGCGACGTGGCGGTCAACGCCGCGCGAAAGCTGCGCGCGCAGGCCGAGGGCGCCCGTGTGCTCCACACCGGCGTCGGGCGGGCAGGAAGCGCGGTGGCAGAGCTGGTGGCGGCATTGTGGTCCACGCACGGCATCCCTGCTTCCGCCGTGGGCGCGGAGGAACTTCCCTTCGCCGTCGAGCGTGCTCAGGAGGGCAATTCCACGGCTGGCGCGGACGATTTGTTCCACGACCCCTACATCGACGGTCCCGCGAAGCTGGTAGGTTTAACAACCGTTGTTTGGTCGTGCGGGACCGCCAGCCCGGTGGTCCCGGCGGGCAGCCGGGTCGAGTCCGTGGAGACGGACGTGGATGATCCGGCGGCCCGTGCGGCGCGCCTGGTTGCCCGGGCCTACGCGGCGACGGCGCTTGCCGCCGACGCCACCGGCGCAGTCGCCGCCACGGAGGAGTAGAAGGAGAACCATGGAGCACCTCGAAGGAGCTCTGCGCCCCTACCCCTGGGGCTCCCACACGTTGATCGCCCAGCTGCGTGGCGAGCCTTCGCCGAGCCCGCAGCCCCAGGCGGAACTCTGGTTCGGCGCCCACCCGGCGGCCCCGGCGACGGTGAACGGGCAGGGCCTGGACGACGCCATCGCCGCCGACCCGGCCGCCGCGTTGGGCAAGCGCGTGCAGGACGCGCACGGCGACCAGCTGCCGTTTCTGGTCAAGCTGCTCGCCGCGGCCGCACCCTTGAGCATCCAGGCTCACCCCTCGCTGGAGCAGGCCAAGGAAGGCTTCGCGCGCGAAAACGCCGAGGGCATCGAGCTGAACAGCCCGAACCGCAACTACAAGGACCCGAACCACAAACCGGAGCTCATCGTCGCGCTGACCGAGTTCCGCGCGCTGGCCGGGTTCCGCCCGGTGCAGGACACCGCGGCGTTTTTCGCCGAGCTGAGCAGTCCGGAGCTGGACCGCTACGCCACCTTGCTGCCCACGGACGGCGAAGGGGATCTGCGCGCGCTGTTCACCACGTTGATTTCCCTGCCGCACCAGCCGCGGGTGGAGCTGATCGAATCGGTGAAGCGTGCTGCGGCGGAGCTCGTCGATAAGCGCACAGCCCCTGCGTGGATGGTGGAGGCCGCCGAGGTTTACCTCGAGCTCAACCAGACCTACCCGGGCGATGTGGGCGTGCTGGCGGCGCTGCTGCTCAACGTGCTCACGCTTGCGCCGGGCGAGGCGGCGTTTCTGCGCGCCGGCCAGCTCCACGCCTACCTGTCCGGTCTGGGCGTGGAGGTCATGGCCAACTCCGACAACGTGCTGCGCGGCGGGTTGACCACCAAGCACGTGGATGTGCCGGAGCTGGTGAAGGTGCTGGACTTCAGCACCCTGGAAAACCCGCGGGCGGAGGCGGCCCCGTCGCACGGCGGTGTGGAGTTCCAGCTTCCTGTGGACAGTTTCGCGGTGCGCATGCATGCGCTTGACGACGGCGACACGTTGGCCGTCGACGAAGACGGCCCCGCGATCGTGCTGTGCACCGCCGGCGAGGTGCGCGGCGCCGACGGGTTCGTCTTAACGCAGGGCAACGGCGCCTGGGTCCCGGCGAGCGAGGCGGCGACGGAAATCACCGCAGCCGGCAAATCCCAGGTGTTTGTGGCGACGGTCTAGCGGCCGGTGATCTTGTCAATCACGTCGCGGGCTGTCACGCCTTCTTTCTCGCGCGGGTAGCCTGCGACGTCTTCCTTGCCCGCGACGGGTGCCGGCGCCTTATTGCCTCCCGTGGCGGCATCCGGGGTCTGCGGCGCCTCGCTCGGCTGAGCGCTGCCCTGCGGTGCGGCGTCTGCCGCGCTTTCGGTGCCGGGAACCGATTGCGCTGCGGCTCCTGCGCCCTGCATCCGCATCTCCGGGCGCTGGTCTTCCTGCGCGGCGGGGGATCCAGGCTCGGACGGGGTGCCCTCTTGGATTCCGTCCGGCACGTGCGACGGACCAGAGCCGTGACCCGGCTGTGCCGCTGGCTCAGACTGCTCCGGCTGCTGCGTGGTCTGCGGCTGATCCGGGCGCTTCGACGGCTGCACCTCGGATCCACCCGGTGCCGGGGTGGCGGCGGTGCTCGTCTGCGCGGCGCCGCCGTCGCCCGGCTCGCGCGGCGGGGTGCTGCCCGGCGTCTGCTGGGAGGTGGTGCGGTTGTCCGCGGAGGCCGGAGTGGGCTCCGCCGCCGGGTTGGCACCCTGAGGGGCGGCCATGGGCCGGGCCGGAGACGGCACGATGTTGGACGGGCGGTACACGCGCGACGGCTGCGTGGACTCCTGCGCCGGAGCGACTACCGCGTGCGGCGGCAGGTAGGGGTCGTGCGCCGCGTTGTAGCCGGTGGGCATGGAAGCGCCTGCGCGCCCAGCGCCGGAGCCTGCCGCTCCCGCCGCGCCCGCATCCGCGCCGTGGTGCGCGGCGGGGCCGTTGTCGGGGGAGTTGGTGGAGCTGCGCACAGTGCGGGTGTGCGTGAGGTTCTCCGTCACCGTCTCCGTTGTCGGGCTCGAGGTGGTGGAAGCGGCGCTGTTGCCAGTGGTGCCCGCGGCTTCCGCGGTAAACCCGGCGCGGTTGTTCTGGCCGGGTGCGGAGGTCGCCCACACCGTGAAACCGACGACGGCAGCAAGCAGTGCACCTGCGCCGATGAACACGGCTACCCGGCGTGCTGTCCCTTCCACGGTGACTCCTCCCGCGGGCGTTTCCGGCCCGCGCATTGGTTACAACTTGGTAACGTTTGGCTTCGTAGCACTGTTTATAGCACGTCATCGTGAAATGGGGAACCCCTGCGCGGCGAGTTGTTTTGCGTTTGTGTGCCCCGGAGCGTCGTTTTGCCGTATACAAATGGGTGCGACACGTTGTGCGGGCGCCCGCTCGCGCACCATCTACGGAAGGAGCGCCGCAGTGAGTACTTGGGACGAGCAGATTTTCACGGTCGATGCCAACACGGACTTCCTGGACGAGCTAGTCGATCTTGATTTCGAGGATGTTTTTGAGGCGGTCCGTGACGCGGTGCTCCTCGCCGCGAAGCAGGATTCTTCTGAGGAAGAGCTGCTCAACGGCCAGGCCGCAGCCACCATCGCGGCGATCTGGGCGGGCGCGCCGTTTTCCGCCGGCGAGATTGCGGAGACGTACCCGTTTATCCGCCTGCGCCCGGACGAGATGGACGAGCAGTTGGTGGAGTCTGCCGCTTCCGTGCTCGAGGAGGCGGACACTGAGGAGGACTTGGAGCAGTTCCTCGAGGCGCTGGCGTAGCTGAATGATTGTTGCAGTTGAAGGCATCGACGGCGCGGGCAAGAACACGCTAGTCACTGCGGTGAAGGAGCGCTTCGGCGCTGAGACGCTGGCGTTTCCGCGCTATGAAACGTCCGTGCATGCGCAGCTGGCGCACGACGCCTTGCATGGGCGCATGGGCGACCTGACGGATTCGGCGTTCGGTATGGCCACCCTGTTCGCCCTGGACAGGCATGGGGCGAAGCAGCTTCTCGACGGCTTCGCTGGCGACCCGCACAGCGTCATCGTCCTGGATCGTTATGTCGCCTCCAACGCGGCGTACACGAGCGCGCGCACGGGCGATCCGGCCGCCGTGAAGTGGGTCCACGACCTGGAGTTTGGAAAGTTGGGGCTGCCCAAGCCCGACTTGCAGGTGCTGGTGGACACCACCCCGGACGTTGCGCGCGAGCGCGCGGAGGCGCGCGAGGAACAGGACGCGACGCGCACCCGGGACCGCTACGAGCGCGACGTGGCGCTGCAGGTGGCGACGTTTCAGGCGTACGCCGAGCTTGCGGAGCGCAACTGGGCGAGCCGGTGGCTTCGCACATCGGAACCGGCGGTTATCATGCAGGCAGTGAGCGAGCTGGCGCAGTAAGGCCAGCTCAGCGCGAAAAGGATAGAGGAGGACGCATGGCACCGAAGATCCTCGTGGTGGACGACGACCCGGCGATCAACGAGATGCTGACAATCGTGCTGGAGGCCGAGGGGTTCCAGACCAGCTCCGTGACGGACGGTGCCGAGGCGGTGCCCGCCTTCCGCTCGTTCGACCCGGATTTGATCCTTCTGGATCTGATGCTGCCGGGGATGAACGGCATCGACATTTGCCGCGAGATCCGCAAGGAGTCCGCGGTGCCGGTGGTCATGCTCACCGCCAAGACGGACACGGTGGACGTTGTGCTGGGTCTGGAGTCCGGCGCGGACGACTACATCACCAAACCCTTTAAGCCGAAGGAGCTTGTCGCCCGTATCCGCGCGCGCCTGCGCCGCACGGACGAGACTCCGGCGGACGTCTTCGAGGTCGGCGACCTGACCGTGGACGTGCCGCAGCACACCGTCACCCGCGGCGACGAGGAGATCCAGCTGACCCCGCTGGAGTTCGACCTGCTGGTGGAGATGGCACGCAAGCCGAACCAGGTGCACTCGCGCGAGGAGCTGCTGGAGTCCGTGTGGGGCTACCGCAACGCCTCCGACACACGCCTGGTCAACGTGCACGTGCAGCGCCTGCGCTCCAAGATTGAGCACGACCCGGAAAACCCGGAGATCATCCTCACCGTCCGCGGCGTGGGCTACAAGACCGGTAAGTCGGAGGTGTAGCACCTGGACGCCATACGTCGTGTCGGCGACCGGGTGCGGCACGCCTGGTCCACGAAGCTGCAGGTCCGCTTCGTGGGCACGGTGCTGCTCGTGTCCACGGTCGTGATGTCTATGCTTGGCTTCGCGCTGGCGTCCGTTGTCACCGACCGCATCACCGCAGCCAAGATCGAAACCGCCACTGTGGAAATCGAGCGCGCGCGTTCGACCGTGGAATACCAGCTGGCCAACTCCGGCTCCTCCGCCTCGTTGCAGGCGCGCCTGAATTCGGCGCGCGCCGGGTTGACGCAGCGCGCGCAGGAAAGCGGCGACTCCGCCAGCTTCTACGAGCCTGTGCTGGTGGTGGAGGCGCCGAACGGTGCTGTGACGTCGTCGCCGGAGGCCTACCAAATTCCGAAGCGGCTGGGCGACTACGTCAGGGACGGCAACGTGGCCTACCAGTTCGCCACCGTGGAGCGCCCGGACGGCTCGGCCTACGACGCGCTGATTGTGGGCACCCCGACCAACGCCGACATCCCCAACCTTCGCTTGTACCTGGTGATGAACATGGAAAGCGAAGTCTCCACCGTCGCGCTGATGCGCGGCATCTTGGCGTCCGCCGCGGTGATCGTCGTGGTGCTGCTGATGGGCATTTCCTGGCTGGCGTCGCAGCAGATTGTGGCGCCGGTGCGCTCCGCCTCCCGCACCGCGCAGCGTTTCGCGTCCGGCCACTTGCGGGAGCGAATGCCTGTCGACGGCGAGGACGAGATGGCCGTGCTGGCCATGTCCTTCAACGACATGGCGGACACCTTGAGCAAGCAGATTGCCAACCTGGAGGAATACGGCTCGCTGCAGCGCCAGTTCACCTCCGACGTCTCACACGAGCTGCGCACCCCGCTGACCACGGTGCGCATGGCGGCGGATCTGATCGCGGCGAACGAGGACTCGCTGGAACCGGCGACGAAGCGCGCCTCGCAGCTGATGATCAGCGAGCTGGACCGCTTCGAGGCGCTACTCAACGACCTGTTGGAGATTTCCCGCCACGACGCCGGCGTGGCCGAGCTGTCGTCCGCGAACGTGGATGCGCGCCAGCCGGTGGAGTCCGCCTGGCAGCAAACCCAGCACCTGGCCGAGGAGCTGGACGTGGACGTCATCTTCGACATCCCGGACGAGCCGCAGACGCTGGAAGGCGACGCCCGCCGCATCGAGCGCGTGGTGCGCAACCTCATCGCCAACGCCATCGACCACTCGGAAGGCAACCCGGTCACCGTGCGCATGCGTTCCAACGACGAGGCGGTGGCGATCACCGTCACCGACGGCGGCGTGGGCCTGAAGACAGGCGAAGAGGACCTGGTGTTCAACCGCTTCTGGCGCGCCGACAAGTCCCGCAAGCGCCACTCCGGCGGCACCGGGCTGGGCCTGGCCATCGCCCGCGAGGACGCGCAGCTGCACGGCGGCGTGCTCGATGCGATCGGCGAGTACGGGGTGGGCTCGCAGTTCCGCCTCGTGCTGCCGCGCGACGTCGAGGCCGGTTTCACAGAATCGCCGCTCCCGCTCGAGGCGCCGCGCGCTATCGCCCCCGAAGCGCTCGACGCCCCGGAAGACACCGAAGGCACCGGTGACGCGGCAGCCGGCGGCGGCGACGGGGGAGCTGATGGAGGGACACCTTTGGACGTCGATAAGCGAAGGCTCCAGGAGGACACCGATGCGTAAAACACTCGCCTGCCTCACGGTGGCGCTAACGACCCTGGCCGCCGGCTGCGCCTCGCTGCCCACGAACTCGGCGCCGCATGTGATCCGCTCCTTCGCGCCCGAGGAGACGGAAACGCAGGCCGCGGGGCCGAAGGACGGCCAGGAATCGGACCTTCTGCTGCGCGACTTCTACCATGCCTCTGCCACCCCCGACAGCGACTACGAGGCGGCGCGCGCCTACCTCACCGAGGGTGCTTCCGCCGCGTGGGACCCGAGCAGGCAGAAACTCGTGGTGGACAGCATCGGCATGACCACCCTGCCGGGGTCCTCAGTAGGGCAGCGCAGCTACTCGGTGCACGGCGAAGTCGTCGGCGTGGTGCGCTCCGGCGGCTCATACTCGCCGGAGCGCGGAGACTATGAGGCCACCATCGACATGGAAATGGTGGACGGGCAATGGCGCATCTCCTCGCTGCCGGAAGGCGTCGTGTTCGAGCGCACGGAGCTGCGCAACCAGTACCAGCCGTACAACCTGTACTTCTTCGACCAGGACGACCGGGAGCTGGTCACCGACCGCCGCTGGGTGCACTCGCGCCGCGAAACGCTGGCGAGCGACCTGATCGGGCTGCTCATGGAAGGCCCCTCGGAGCGGCTGCGGCCCGCGCTCACCGGATCGCTGCCCTCGAGCGTGTCCTACACGGGAGAACAGGACGGTGCCTACACTTTCACCGGCTTCGCCGGCGTGAGCGAGGACGAACGCGCCCGCTTCGCGGCCCAGGTGGTGTGGACGCTCGCCACCGCGGGTGTCACCGGGCCCTACGAGCTCAAGGCCGACGGGCAACCGCTTATCGACGGCACCGACAGCCTCGACACCGACGACTTCATCGACGCGAGCCCGCTGGTGGAAACCGTCGGCGAAACCAAGCTGTACGCCCTGGCGGGCGGCAAGGTCGTCCGCGTGGACGAGCGATCCACGCAGCCGGTGGAAGGCTCACTCGGCGCCGCGAGCGACGTCATCTTCGCCGACATCGCCAAGGACGGGGAGTGGGCCGCCATCTTTGGCAAACCCGGCGACGCCGAGGACGATATCTTCCGCGTGGGCAAGTTCGACGGATCCGAGGCCGAGGTCATGCGCGCGGGCACGTTCACCCGCCCCGCCATTGAACCGGACGCGGCGGCGGTGTGGACGGTAGCCGACGGCAAGCGGATCCTGCGCACGGTGCAGTCCGCCGCCACCGGCAGCCTGACCACCGGCGAGGTCAAGGTGGAACTGCCCGACGGCGTGGACGGCAACATTTCCGTGCTGCGGCTGTCGCGCACCGGCACCCGGGTGGTCATGGTGATCGACGGCCGCCTCTACACCGGCATCGTGCGCCGGCAACCCTCCGGCGAGCGTTCCATCGTCAACGTCTACGAGTACGCCCATGAGCTCTCAGGCAGCGTGATCTCCGCAGACTGGCGCCCGGACGGATCCCTCTTGGTAGGCACGACCTCCACCACCCCGGTGATGCGCGTGGAGCAGGACGGCTCCTCCATGACCGCGATGTCCGCCGGCAACATCTCGGCGCCGGTGGTGGCGGTGGCGGCGTCGCCGAGCACGCTATACGTCACCGACGCTAACGCGCTGCTGCAGGTGCCGGCCTCCGGTGCGGACAACCCGATCTGGCGCGAAGTGCCGGGACTGGAAGGCGTGCGCGCGCTGCCGATCACTTCGCGCTAGCCTTTCCCGCATGGGGGAGATATTCGGTCAAGTCGGCGAGCTGCTGTTGCCGCGGAAATGCGCGGGCTGTCGCGCGCCGGGGCCGCTGCTGTGCCCTGCGTGCCGCGAAGGCCTGGCGACGCCACCGCAGCGGGTATTTCCCAACACCACCCCGCACGCGCCGGTGTTCGCGCTCGGGCCGTACGCCGACCCGCACCGCGGGGTGATCCTGGCCATGAAGGAGCGAAATCACCTGGCTGTGCGCCGCCATGTTGGCGCGGTGCTCGCGGCCGCGCTGGAGTACCTGGAGGTGCGCGGCGAGATCCCTGCCGGGGCGGTGCTGGTGCCGGCGCCCACGCGCACGCGCTCCGCACGGGCGCGCGGCGGGGACCCGGTGGAACAGGTCTGCCGCGCCACCGGCAGGCGGGTGGCGCCGGTGCTCACGCTGGACCCGCGGACGGCGGACCAGTCCGGCCTGGACGAAGCCGGGCGGCGGGCCAACCTTTCGGGGCGCGTGCGCATTTCCGGCGTGCCTGCCGGCCGGGTCGTGCTTGTCGACGACGTAGTCACCACCGGCGCGACGCTGCACGCCAGTGCCGCTCTTTTGCTCTCGCGCGGGGCCGACGTCGCCGCGTGCGTGGCGCTGTGCGCGGCGTAGTGGCGGGGTCCCGGCGGGCTTGGCGGCGGATTCCCGGGGATTCCTGACAGATTACGGCGGCCGTTTGCGCCGACCTGGGCCTCAAGGGCCAGCCTGACAGATTCCGCCGCGATGTGTCGGGCAGGGTAGCGAGCTTTCGTCAAAACCGGCCGAATTGGTCATAACCAGTTGTATAGTGGTGGTGGACACAGTTCCTACTACCGCAAGGGAGGACGCAGATGACGTCTGCAGACCGTAACCCGATCCAAGAGACGCTGAGCCCGGATGCCCAGGTCACCATCACCGGGCGAAACGTCGAGGTCCCAGAGCATTTCCAGGAACGAGTGAACGGCAAGCTGGCCAAGATTGAAAAGCTTGACCCGACGCTGAAGTCGTTCCATGTGGAGCTGCAGCACGAGAAGAACCCGCGCCGCGAGGCGGAGGCGGAGCGCATCCAGATCACCGCCACCGGCTCCGGCCACCTGGCCCGCGCCGAGGCGAAGGAAGAGAACTTCTACGCCGCGCTCGAGGCCGCCGTGGACAAGCTGGAGCGCTCCCTGCGCAAGGTCAAGGCGCGCCGCAACATCGCCCTGTCTGGCCACCGCGCGCCGAAGAGCACCGGCGTGCTCGCCGCGGAGATGGAGGCGGACGCCAAGGCGGAGCAGGAACGCGCCGCCCAGGAGGCCGGCAAGTACGACGTGGATCCGTACGCCGACCAGGTCGAGGACATCGTCCCGGGCCAGATCGTGCGCTCCAAGGTGCACCCCAACGCGCCGCGCAGCGTGGACGACGCGCTGAGTGAGATGGAGCTGGTGGGCCACGATTTCTACCTCTTCATCAACGAGGAGACCAACCGCCCGGCAGTGGTCTACCGCCGCCACGCGTTCGACTACGGCTTGATCGAGCTCGCCCCGGAAGGGGACGCGGAGTAACCGCAGCTCAAGCTACTAAACCCCGCCCCGGCTCAGTTCTGTTTATGGTTCTGGGCTGGGGCGGGGTTCGTCGATAGGCAATTGTGCCTATGGGGTTGTCTATACCCAGGGAGGCGTGCGTACAATGGCAGGTTGTATCACCTTGGCCCTGTCAACCCATCAGTAAAGGACTTTGCACACGTGTTTGGACTGTCAAAGCTGCTCCGTGCCGGTGAGGGGCGCACCGTAAAGCGCCTTGCCAAGATCGCCGACCAGGTAATCGCGCTCGACGACGAGTACGCCGCGCTGACCGACGAGGAGCTCAAGGCCAAAACCGCCGAGTTCAAGGACAAGCTCGCAGACGGCGCGAGCCTGGACGACATTCTGCTCGACGCGTTCGCCACCGCCCGCGAAGCCTCCTGGCGCGTGCTGGGGCAGAAGCACTTCAAGGTGCAGATCATGGGCGGCGCCGCCCTGCACTTCGGCAACGTCGCCGAGATGAAAACCGGTGAAGGCAAGACCCTGACGTCGGTGCTGCCGGCGTACCTCAACGCCCTGTCCGGCAAGGGCGTGCACGTGGTCACCGTCAACGACTACCTGGCTAAGCGCGACGCCGAGATGATGGGCCGTGTGCACCACTTCCTGGGCCTGGAGGTGGGCGTGATCCTTTCCGAGATGCGTCCGGCTGAGCGTAAGAAGGCGTACGCGGCGGACATCACCTACGGCACCAACAACGAGCTCGGCTTCGACTACCTGCGCGACAACATGACGCGCTCCGTCGACGACATTGTCCAGCGCGGCCACAACTACGCCATCGTGGATGAGGTGGACTCCATCCTTATCGACGAGGCACGTACCCCGCTGATCATCTCCGGCCCGGTGGACGGCTCCAGCCAGTTCTACACCGTGTTCGCGCAGCTCGCGCCGCGTATGCGCGAGGGAATCCACTACGAGGTGGACCAGCGCAAGCGCACCGTGGGCATCTCCGAGGAGGGCGTGGAGTTCGTCGAGGACCAGCTGGGCATTGACAACCTGTACGCCCCGGAGCACTCGCAGCTGGTCAGCTACCTCAACAACGCCATCAAGGCGAAGGAGCTGTTCGAGCGCGACAAGGACTACATCATCCGCCAGGGCGAGGTGATGATCGTGGACGGCTTCACCGGCCGCGTGCTGGCGGGCCGCCGCTACAACGAGGGCATGCACCAGGCCATTGAGGCCAAGGAGCAGGTGGAGATCAAAAACGAGAACCAGACCCTGGCCACGGTGACCCTGCAGAACTACTTCCGCCTCTACGAGAAGCTGTCCGGCATGACCGGTACCGCCGAGACTGAGGCGGCGGAGCTGCACCAGATTTACAAGATGGACGTTGTCCAGATCCCGCCGAACCGCCCGAATCAGCGCACGGACCGCGACGACTTGATCTACAAGACCCAGGAAGCGAAGTTCGCGGCCGTGGCGGAGGATATCGCGGAGCACGCGGCCAAGGGCCAGCCGGTGCTGGTGGGCACCACCTCGGTGGAGCGCTCCGAGTACCTGTCGCAGCTGCTCACCCGCAAGGGCGTGCAGCACAACGTGCTCAACGCGAAGTACCACGAGGAGGAGGGCCGCATCATCGCCGAGGCCGGCCTGCCGGGCAAGGTGACCGTGTCCACCAACATGGCTGGCCGCGGCACCGACATCGTGCTCGGCGGCAACCCGGAGATTCTCCTGGACGCGAAGCTGCAGGCGCAGGGCCTGGACCCGCTGGAGGATTCGGAGCGCTACCAGGAGGCGTGGGACGAGCAGCTCCCGGCTGCCAAGGAGCGCTCGCAGCAGCTTGGCGACGAGGTGCGCGAGGCCGGCGGCCTGTACGTCATCGGCACCGAGCGCCACGAGTCGCGCCGTATTGACAACCAGCTGCGCGGCCGTTCCGGCCGTCAGGGCGACCCGGGCGAGTCCCGCTTCTACCTGTCCATGCGCGACGAGCTCATGGTGCGCTTTGTGGGCCAGTCCATGGAGAACATGATGAACCGCCTCAACGTGCCGGACGATGTGCCGATTGAGGCGAAGATGGTCTCCAACGCGATTAAGGGCGCGCAGTCCCAGGTGGAGAACCAGAACTTCGAGATGCGCAAGAACGTGCTGAAGTACGACGAGGTGCTCAACGAGCAGCGCAAGGTGGTCTACCGCGAGCGCCAGGAGATCCTGGCCTCGAAGGACATTGCCGGCCAGGTGCGCCGCATGATCGATTCCACCATCGGCGCGTACGTCGACGGCGCGACCGCCGATGGCTACGTGGAGGACTGGGACCTCGACGGCCTGTGGAACGCGCTGGATTCCCTGTACGGCCCGACGGTCAGCGCGCAGGAGCTCATCGACGGCGACGAGTACGGCCGCGCCGGCGAGCTCACCTCGGAGCAGCTGCGCCAGGCGCTTGTCGACGACGCGAACGCCCAGTACGACAAGCTGGAGGAAAACGTCGCGTCGATTGGCGGCGAGGAGCAGATGCGCAACTTGGAGCGCATGGTGATCCTGCCGATCATCGACACGAAGTGGCGCGAGCACCTCTACGAGATGGACTACCTCAAGGAGGGCATCGGCCTGCGCGCGATGGCGCAGCGCGACCCGCTGGTGGAGTACCAGAAGGAAGGTGGCGACATGTTCAACGCGATGAACGAGGCCGTCCAGGAGGAGACGGTGCGCCAGCTGTTCACGATGCGCAAGCAGTTCGAGACCCAGGATGCTGAGCAGGCTGAAGCGGGCGGCTCCACCGTCGTCTAGCTAATTGCTTATCGACGTACTGTCGCCTACAGCACCTTGAAGGCAACCAGCTTGCCGTCGCGGATTTTCGCGGCGTAGGCCCGCCTGGTGCCGTCCGTGGTTTCGACGGTGCCGAAGAATTCCCCGCCCTCGCGGGCGTGGCAGGTAACCACTTGGAGCCTGCCCGCCGCGGGGGCGGTACTTGTCGGTGCGTTTGTTAGCGCCGCCGCGTGCTGGCGGGCGCGGATGTGGGCGCGCACCGCAGGCGCGAAGCGCCAGGCCATCATGGACGTGGCGCGGTGTTTGCTCAGCGCGGCGTTGAGCGCTTCCGCCACGACCGGTTCGACCTCGGCGGCAGCGTTCGGCGGCGGAGCCGCGGACCCGGAGTTGCGCGCTTGGATGAGCCGGCCGAGCACGGCTGGGCTCCGGTTCAGCTGCGGCACGAGCACTTGCACGTGCCGGTGCCCTGGGGCGGTGTAGTACATGGCGGGTGTCCTCCCTCAACTGAGCGGGAATGCGTAGCGGAGGGGGACGGGCGTGGCTCGGGGTAGGTAGTATTGTCCACGTTCGCAGCCGCCCGTGTAAAGGGTGTGCTCACTACAGTAGGCATCCGCGACGCAACCAACGAAAGAGGGAACCCTTGCAGGGCTTGATCATCGATTACGCAGGAGTGCTGGACACCGGTGCAGAGGACGAGCAGCGCTGGAAGACCCTCATTGAAGCGGTGAAGGCGAAGGACATCGCCGTGGGCATCCTCTCCAACGAGGAAGGCGACGGCGAGATGGCGGAAAAGATCCGCGAGTGGGAATTCGGCGGCGTGGTCGACGCTGTTGTGCTCTCCGGCGAGATCGGGGCGGAAAAGCCGGAGCGCGCCGCGTTCCAGGCCGCGGCCGACGCGATCGGGGTGGACCTGAACGATTGCGTGATGATCGACGACGACATCATGAACGTCCGCGCCGCGGTCGAATACAACATGATCGGCATCCTGCACACCGCCATCGACCGCACCGCGGTGGAGATCCAGTCCCTGTTCGATGTCGAGGGCGAGTTCTAGTGCGCGTCTACATCCCCGCCACCTTCGGCATGCTCGCGGCGCTGGAGGACAACCGCCTGATCCACGCCCGCAACGGCTGGGCGTTCGCGGCCACCGAGGCGCTGCACGAGTTTTTCACCTCCGGCGACCAGGAGGAGATCGAGGCCGTGGCGTTCGACGACGCGGCGATGGCGTCCATCCGCCTGTTGGCCATCGGCGATGAGGAGCGCCAACCGCACCGCCGCGTGGTGGTCTCCGCGGACGTGCCGGATTCCCAGGCCACCCCGGATCCGGAAATGGGCGAGTCCGTGGTGAAGCTGTCCGCGCCGGTGAACTTCGAGGACATCGCCGCGATCCACGTGGACATCGCGGAGGCCGAGGAGGCCACCGCGAAGGCGATCGAGGTCATCGACGCCGCCGACCTGGGCGACGAGGACGCTGAGCTTGCCGTGGGCGACGCCCAGGACAACTACATGGCGTTCTACGACCCGAGCGAGCTACCGGTGCTCGTCGAGCTGCTTTAGCTCCCACTCGTTGTTGGAGTGCAGGGCAGCCAACAGGCCACGCACTGCCGCGGCCCGGCGGCCGACGGGGGAGGCCGGGTCCAGCTCGTCCCAGGCGCACTCCGGATCCGCCGGGGGACCCAGGTGCGTGCAGCCGCGGGGGCAGCGCTGCGCCGCCTCTTTCAAGTCCGGGAACACGTCCACGATTTCTTCGGGGGAGACGTGCGCCAGGCCGAAGGAGCGGATGCCGGGGGTGTCGATGATCCAGCCGCCGCCGGGCACCTCGAGGGCCACGGACTGGGTGGAGGTGTGCCGACCCTTGCCTACGCCGGAAACCTCGCCGGTTTCGCGGTCCGCGTCCGGCACGATGCGGTTGACCAAGGTGGACTTGCCCACGCCGGAGTGGCCGATAAGGGCGGAGACGTGGCCGTCGATAAGCTCGCGCAGCTGCTCCACGCCGTCCTCGACGCCGGTGCGCAACACCTCCACACCCATGGCCTCGAGCTCGCGCTCGAAGTCGGAGGGGTCCGCGAGGTCGGTCTTGGTCACGCACACCACAGGGGTCACGCCGCCGACGAAGGCGGCGATCAGGGCGCGCTCGACAAAGCCGGTGCGCGGCGGCGGATCCGCGGCCGCGACCACGATGAGCATCAGCTGCGCGTTGGCGACGATGATGCGCTCATACGGGTCCGTGTCGTCCGCGGTGCGGCGCAGCACCGAGGTGCGCTCCTCGCGTTTGACGATGCGGGCGAGGGTGTCTTTCGCGCCCGAGGTGTCGCCGACGACACCGACGCGGTCGCCCACCTCGATGGACGTGCGCTTCAGCTCGCGGGCGCGGGTGCACTGCAGGCGGGTGCCGGCATCATCGAGCACCACACCCCAGCGGCCGCGGTCCTTGGCCACGACGAGGCCGAACTCGGCGTCGTCGTGCGTGGGGCGGTTCTTCGAGCGCGGGCGCGAGCCCTTGCCGGGGCGCACGCGCACGTCGGACTCGTCGTAATCGGCGAAGCTGCGGCCCATTACTGCGCCACCACCTCCGCCCACATGTCGGCGAACCCGGGCAGTGTCTTGGAGGTGGTGCCGATGTTTTCCACCTCGACACCGTTCACCACCAGGCCGATGATGGCGCCGGCGGTGGCCATGCGGTGGTCGTCGTAGGTGTGCCAGGCCCCGCCGCGCATCCGGGTCGGGGTGATGCGCAGCCCGTCGCCGAGCTCCTCGCAGTTGCCGCCCAGTCCGTTGATTTCTCGTGAGAGCGCGGCCAGCCGGTCGGTTTCGTGGCCGCGCAGGTGGGCGATGCCGGTCAGCTTGCTCGGGGTGGTGGCGCAGGCGGCGATGGCGGCGACGGTGGGGGCGAGCTCGCCGATGTCGCTCATGTCGATGCGGATGCCGCGCAAGTTGCCGGCCTCCGGGCCGCGCACGCGCAGGGTGTGGCCGGCGCCGGCGGCCTCCAACTCCACCTCGCAGCCCATGCGCTCCAGGATGGACTGCATGGTCGCGCCCGGCTGGGTGGTGGTCACCGGCCAGTTCGGGATGCGCACCTCGCCGCCCGTGACCGCCGCGGCGGCCAAAAACGGCGCGGCGTTGGACAGGTCCGGCTCAATCTCCCAGTACGCGCCGCGGATTTCCTGCGGCTCCACGGACCAGGAGCTGGGGGTGGCCTGCACCTTCACGCCCGCGTCTTGCAGCATGGCCACGGTCATCTCGATGTGCGGCATCGACGGCAGGGTGCCGCCGGTGTGGCGGATCTGCACGCCGCGCTCGAACCGGGGCGCGGCGAGCAGCAGGCCAGAGACGAACTGGGAGGAGCCGGACGCGTCGATCTCCACCGGGCCGCCCTCGGCGCGGCCAGTGCCGTGGACGGTAAACGGCAGCGCGTCGCCCGCCACGGACACCCCCAGGGCGCGCAACGCGTCCAGGATGGTGGACATGGGGCGTTTGCGGGCGTGGGCGTCGCCGTCGAAAAGCACGGGCCCATCCGCGAACGCCGCGACGGGCGGCACGAACCGCATCACGGTGCCCGCCAGGCCGCAGTCGACCTCGGCGGAGCGCAGCTTGCCCGGGGAGACGCGGATGGTTTCGCCGTCGCGCTCGATGGCGGTGCCCATGGCGCGCAGCGCATCTTCCATCAGGTCCGTGTCGCGCGAGCGCAGCGCCCCGACGATGGTGGACGGGCCGGCCGCGAGCGCCGACAAAATGTAGGCGCGGTTGGTCATGGATTTGGACCCGGGCACCTTCTGCGTGTGGGTGATCGGGCTGGGGTGAAACGGCGCAGGCCACATTTCGGTCATGGAAGTCATGATAATGGAGGGCATGTGCGGACGATTCGTTCTTTTCACGTCAGGCGACGACCTTGTGCAGGAGGTGGCGGGCTTGCCCGGCATCGCGGAAGTTGAGGCCCCGGACGGCACCCCGCCGCCGCGCTACAACATCGCGCCCACCCAGCAGGTGCCGCTGATCAGGGTTGCGGAAAGTGCCGCGCGTATCGACGCCGCGCGGTGGGGTCTGCTGCCCACCTGGAAGAAGGACGAGACCGGCCCGCCGCTGTTCAACGCCCGGGGTGAAACGGTGGCCGAGAAGCCGTCCTTCCGCAGCGCGTTCAAGGCGCGGCGCGGGCTGATGGTGCTGGACGGCTACTACGAGTGGAAGCAGACGGAAAGCGGCAAGCAGCCGTACTTCGTGCGCCCGGAAGACGGCATGCTCTACGCCGCCGCACTGTGGGAGACGGGGCTGGACCGCCTCTCCACCACCATGGTCACCACCGAGGCCACGGAGAACATGGCGTGGCTGCACCACCGCCTGCCGCTGTTTTTGCGCGAAGACGAGATCCGCACCTGGGTCGACGGCACCCCGGACGAGGCGCTGGAGCTGGTGCATCCTTCGCGCGTGGCGGAGACCCTGGTGTGGAACGAGGCGGCCCAGGAAGTGGGCAACACCAGAAACGACTACGCCGAGCTGATGGGCGACGCCCGCTAAGGCCGCGGGCGCCGAAGCTACGGAGCACTGATTGGCGCGAACTCCGCCCTGGTCAGCTCCGCCAAGTCGCGCGGTGCGAGGCGGGCGGACAGGCCGCGCTGGCCGGCGGAGACGGTGACGGCGGGCAGGTCGGCCACGGAGGCGTCGATAAGCGTTGCAAGCTTGTGCATCGTGCCAAGCGGAGAGATGCCGCCGACGACGTAGCCGGTAGCGCGCTGCGCTTTGGCCGGATCTGCCATCTCCGCGCGCTTCCAGCCGAGCGCTTTCGCCGCGGCCTTTAAGGAAAGGTGCCCGGCCACCGGCACGCAGCAGATGGCAAGATCGCGCTCGTGGGCGACGACCAACGTCTTTAACACCGCGGCCGGATCCAAACCGAGCTCGGCCGCAGAATGCTCGCCGAAGTGGTCTTGGCTGGGGGAGTAGGTGAGTACCTCGTGGTCGGTGCCTTTCAATGCCGTCAATGCGCGGGTTTTCTCGGCCATGGCCACAGGGTAGCGCGCGCAGAAGGTGGCCCTACAATGGCTCACATGCCCGAAACCGAGCCAGACGCAGGCGTGAGCGATGACCTGAAGGCGCGCTTCAACGAGGAAGCGATGCCGCTTTTGGACCAGCTGTACGGCGGCGCGCTGCGCATGACGCGCAACCCGCAGGACGCCGAGGACCTGGTGCAGGAGACCTATTTAAAGGCCTACAAAAACTTCGGCAGTTTCACCCCCGGCACCAACCTCAAGGCGTGGCTGTACCGGATTATGACGAACACGTACATCAACTCCTACCGCAAGAAGCAGCGTCGCCCGCTGGAAACCTCCGCGGACGAGGTGACGGACAACCAGCTCTACACCTCCAGCTCGCACGACTCCACCGGCCTGGAGTCCGCGGAGGTGGAGGCGCTGAAAGCCATGCCGAACTCGCGGATCTCCGAGGCGCTCAACGCGTTGAACGAGGACTACCGCATGGTGGTCTACTACGCGGATGTGGAGGGGATGGCCTACAAGGAGATCGCGGATGTGATGGACATTCCCATCGGCACCGTGATGAGCCGGCTGCACCGGGGAAGAAAACAGCTCCGCGGGATGTTGAAGGACGTGGCGAAGGAACGCGGCATCGGCCTCGACCACGCTGACATGGCGGATGCCGCCGGCAAACAGGACGCGAAGGAGAAGTAATGTCCACCGGACACACCCACACCGACGCTCACGGCTGCGACGCCACCCACCGTTTGTTGTGCGAGCTGTTCGATGCCGACACTGCGCCTGAGCGCCGCGAGGAAATCAAGAACGACCTGGCGTCCTGCCCGGAGTGCCTGGCCGTCGCCCAGTCTGAGCGCGACGTCCGCGCGATGGTGCGCGAGTGCTGCGGCCCCGCGAAGGCCCCGGAGCCGTTGCGCCAGCGCATCATCGCCTCCATTACTACGGTGAGCTACACCGAAGTCCGCTATAGATAAGGCCTCTGTTTCTCGCCCGCAGCCTGTAGGTTGCGGGCTTTTTGCTTTGCGACGGCCCCTTGCCGCCGCAGCGGGGGTAAAAAACGGGGGTAGTGGGGGTTTCCGGATTGATGAACAATCCGCGGATCTTTGAACAATCCAGGGGGTTTGCTACATTTCTGAGGGAAACCTGGGGAAAATAAGAGTGTGTGAGTTGTGTATGCAATCCAAACATGCAGGTAGACGCAAAATTGCCGGAATCCATGCTGGAAAACACCTTAACGTGTATAAAATGCAGTGATAGTGGATTGTTCAACCATCCGCGCGCGTTTGCAGTTTGATCGTTGAACAATGCTGACGAAACGGCGGATCACGCGGGCAGATTGATGAACAATCCGCAGCTAGGAACGGGTGGAAACGTTGAACAATCCGGACGGAATGTTCAACGATTTAGGGTATTTTTCAGCCTGGCGGCGAGCGGTTTACCTGCGCATATTCGGTGCATAAACTCGGGGATGTCACAAAGAGAAAAACGCACACCAAGGAGTCACCGAGATGCGAGCAGCATTCCGAAACACCATCGCCGCAGCAGTTGCCGCCGCCATCGCGGTGTCCGGCGCGAACGTCGCACACGCCCAGCAGGACGTTGAGCTCGCACCGGTGCTGACCAACACCGCCACCCTCGCCGACACCGACGGCGACGGCCTGCCGGACATCTGGGAAGAGCAAGGCGTCGTCCTTGCCGACGGCACGGAGATCCCCCTGCCGGATTGGGGCGCGGACCCCGAACGCCCGGATCTGTTCATGCAGCTGAACTGGATGTCGTCGGAATACGACACCCTCGGCTGCGACACTTCTGCCGCCCGCGAGTGCGCCAACGCCAACCGCACCTCCTACGCCCCGTCGAAGCAGAGCCTGGACGATTTAGTGGACCTGTTTGCCGACCACGGCATTGCCCTGCACATCGACGCTGGCGAGCACTACACCAACATCCCCAACTACTCCGACGTCCACGGCGGCGAGACGCTGGAGTACCGCGATTTCTACTTCGACCCGAGCAAGTTTGAGGCGTTCCAGCTCATTAACACCATCAACAACCTTGGTGATCGCGCGAACATCTTCCGCCCCGGCGTGCTGGGCGATCGGATGCGTGCAGGTTCCAACGCCACGGGCCTGTCGCTGGTGGGCGACAGCTCCTTCTACGTGGCTAACCCGGATGGCCGCGCCAACGACGAGCAGGTGCGCAACACCATCCTCCACGAGTTCGGCCACACCCTGGGACTGCGCCACTGGGGTGCTCAGCAGTACGTCACCGACATCGCTGAAGGTTCCCCGATGCAGGCCGGCTACCAGTCGGTGATGAACTACGACCACCAGTTTGACTACTTCAACTACTCCGAGCAGGGCTACTTCGCCGACACCCCGACAGGCAAGGTCTTCGTTCCGGCGGACTGGGACAGCCTGGAATTGGCCAACACCCGTATCGGCGCCTACGCCGAGTCCATCGGCGCCCGCGTTGACATCGCCGACAAGGCTGAGGTCGAGGAGATCGAGCAGCCGGAGGAGGTCGTCGAGGTTGAGAAGCCGGAGCCTGTCGAGGTTGCCGACGTGCACGAGATGGTCGAGCTGGTCCCGGCCGAGGAAATCGCCGACGAGCCGGCTGCCGAGGCCGAGGCTCAGCCGGGTGTCGTCCCCGCTAAGGCGGAGCAGCCGGTGAAGGACGATCCGAAGGTCGAAGCGAAAGCCGAGGCCAAGGTCAAGGTTGAGGTCAAGCCCGCCAAGGCTGAGGCTCCCAAGCAGGCTGACAGCCAGGTCAACGTCGCGGCCATCATCGGCGGTGTCGTCGCAGCCCTAGCAGCCCTGGGCATCGGCGCAGCATTCCTCGCAATGCGCTAAGAGTAAGGCTGGCCGGTAGGTAGAAACCAACAAGCGGGCCCTTCCCGAAATGGGAAGGGCCCGCTTGCTACTTCGTTTTACCGCGCTTTAAGAGTTGGGGCGCTTACCGCGGTTCGCGCTCTTCTTACGACGGTCCTTGCGCTTGCGACCACGCTTGCTCATGGGGGCCTCCTTTGAATATGGGTACCGGTTACAGATGTTCCACTGTATAGCCCTGCACTGCTGGCAAGGTAATCCGGCGGAGTTTTACGCCGACAGGCGTGCGCGGTTGCGGGCGCGGGCCTTGTTGCGGCGCTTGAGCGCGCGGCGCTCCTCCTCGGACAGGCCGCCCCAGACGCCGGCGTCCTGGCCGGTCTCCAGTGCCCACTTCAGGCACTGGGAGGTGACGGGGCAGCGGTGGCAGACCAGCTTGGCCTGCGCGATCTGGCTCAGGGCCGGGCCGGAGTTACCGACGGGGAAGAACAGTTCCGGGTCCTCGTCGCGGCAAATAGCTTCGTGGCGCCAATCCATGATGGTGACTCTCCTTTAAATGGTGTGGGTTGAATCCATGTGCAATTACGTGCGCACCACAAACACCCGCATTTGGCAGATGCGTTGCAAACGAAGTTTGATTCCTGGTGCCGGGCGGAGTGTCCCGTTGGATGCGGGACCCGTCTTCCGGTTTACCGGGCGTTAACCCTGTGGTGGCTTAGGGTTAAGGGCTGTGTAACCAGCCCGTTGTTTTTGCTACCCGGAAATAATGGCATGTTCACCTACACCGCGCTAGGGGTGCGTGCCAAATTGTGACGGGAATCATAGAATCTAACACTGCTTTCGTCGGCCGGGGTTGGGTGCGGGGTGCGTCCGGAGGGCGTCGACAAGCAATGTGACCTGCAGAAAGGCTAGCACCCTTCGAGATAGGCTACCGTCAAATCGCGCAACGCAAGTGGGAGCGCAAGCCGGTGGGGCCTAGACTGCTTCGATGTGGAAACCAACAACAACCCCGCCCCGAATAGGTCCGAAGTTGCGCATGGAACCGTGCCCGCAGTGATGCGTTTCAGCGCAGTGGTGGTGCTTCTGCAGTGCGCCGCGATGTTCATCTACGCGGCCTCTTTGATCGTCTCCCAGTTCACCGAGCACACATCGACGCTGGAATCGGACTCCCCCGCAGCGAACTACGTCAACATCGGCACCGCGACGTTCCTTGCGATCATCTTCGGCTACATCGCCTACGCCGCGGTGAGCACGCTGAAAGGCAACCCCCGCGCCACCGGCGCGATCGTGCTGGTGGAAGCGATACTGGCGGGCGTGGCCGTGTACATGTTCCGCGGCGGCGTGCCGCTGCTGGGCGCGGCGACGCTGGCGTCCGCGGTGCTCGCGCTCATCGGCATCTTCCACCCGGCCACACGCGAGTACAACGAGGCGCGCTACGCGCAACGCAAAGCGCGGCGCACCCAGTAGAGCGCCGCGCTAGGGGGAGGGGGTAAGGCCGTTTGTTTAGGTGTTGGCCTTCAACACAACAACTTCGTCTCCGCGCTTTTCCACCACGGTGGCACCGGCGGAAGAGATGTGCACCGGGCCGGAGTAGTCGCCGCGGTCGACTGGGATGATCTTGTCCACGGCGTTTTTATCCCAATCCACCACGGCAATGCCGCTGTCGGAGGCGTAGAGCAGCTTTTCACCGGCGGAAAAGCCCGTGCCCAGCGCGCCCTGGAACACACCGGTGACGGCGAGCGCCGCGGGCTCCATCAGCAGCAGGGAGTTGTTCTCCCAGTACGTCATGTGGTGTGGTAGGTCAGCCACAGGCAGATTCTTCACAATGCCGTCTGGGCCAAGCTCGGGGCTGTCCATCTGCGGCACTGACGAGGAGCTGATGTTGGTGCCCTCCTTGTCGTAACCGCGGACCTCGGAGGTCGTCGGGTCGTAGACCGCAGCGGCATCCTGCGAGATGGACACCAAGTACGCGTCCGGGCTGATCTCGATGTTGGCCACAACCTCCGGCTTGCGCGAATCCTCCGGCGTGGCCTCCTGCAGGCGCAAATACGCGCCGTCGTCGCAGATCTCCGTGACAGCGACCAGCTCCGTGCGGGTCAGCGCAGAGGTGATGGTGCACTCGTTGGGCTGCATGTCCGGCTCCTGCTTCGCCTCCACATAGCCGTATTCCACGGTGCGCACCAGGTCGGAGCGCCACACCTCGGCGCGCTGGGAGCTGGCGTAGCCCACCCGGTCGTTTGACGCCAAGCGCACCACGTTGTCCGGCGCGCTAGCCGAGCGGGTGCCGGCGTACTTGCCGGTCTTCGCGTCGATGGCAACCACGTCGCCGCAGCCCGCGTTGTCGCGGTAGGTGGCCACAACCTTGCCCCAGGCCTGGTCCACCAGGCACAGCTCGTTGGGACGCTCGTACGTCCACGCCGTCTCACCCTCCGGGGTAGTGGCGGTGAGCGTGTGGTCGTTGTACGTGATCACCATGCCGCTGGCCACCAGCGGCTGGTCGCGGCCGGACGTGTCCGGCAGGGAAAAGCCTTCGCTGAATGACTTCGGCACCACGGCGAGTTGCCCGTAGTCCTGGTGTTCTTCCTGGGCAGAATCCAGGTGCGCGTCGCGCGCGGGGGCGGTGAAAAAGGCGGTGCCCAGCAGCAGCGCTGAGACACCTGCGATCACTCCGGTAGCGATCAGGTCGCCGCGGGTGCGACGCAGGGGAGAATTCATCGCCGTTTCCTTCCTGAGGCTCGTGCTGGGCGTGCCCCGAGCACTTTACGCGGGCGTCCCACTCGTGCTGTAGCTGAGTCCGGGATATCCAAGGTCTCGTGCAGCTCCGGCGAGGTGGAGAACCACTCCGGCAGCTCGCGGGCACCGAGCGACAGCTCGTCGTTAATCGCTTCCCACTTGCGCACCTCGTCGTAGCCCACCAGCGTGACAGCGGTGCCGTTCTTGCCGGCGCGGCCGGTGCGGCCGATGCGGTGCACGTACGTCATCGGGTCATCCGGAGTTTGGAAGTTGATCACGTGGGTGACGTCTTCGACGTCGATGCCGCGGGCGGCGACGTCGGTGGCGACGAGGATGTCGGCCGAGCTGCGTCGAAAAGCATCGAGCGCCGCCTCGCGCGCACGCTGGCCAAGATCGCCGTGGACCGCGGCGACGGTAAAGCCGCGCTGCGCGAGGTCTTCCGCAAGCTCCGCGGCGGAGCGCTTCGTGCGGGCGAAGATGATGGTGCGCCCGCGGCCGCGGGCCTGGAGGATGCGCGCGACCACTTCGGGCTTGTCCATGCGGTGGGACTTCAGCGCCACCTGGCGGGTGGTGTCGTGGGTGCGCGGGGCGTCGGCGGACTCGGCGCGGATGTGCACCGGCGTGTTCATCTTCGCGCGCGCAAGCGAAAGAATCGGACCCGGCATGGTGGCGGAAAACAGCATCGTCTGCGCGTCATCGCGCACCGCCGCCCAAAGTTTCTCAATGTCGGGCAAAAAGCCCATGTCCAGCATCTCGTCCGCCTCGTCGAGCACCAGAATCGCCACGGTGGATAGTGTGAGGTCGCCGCGCTCGTGCAGGTCAATCAGGCGCCCGGGCGTGCCGACGACCACGTCCACGCCCGCTTCCAGCGCCGCAATCTGGTCCTCGTACGGGCGGCCGCCGTAAATCGTGGTCACGCGCACCGGCGTCTCGGAGGCGGCGTAGGCGAGGTCGTCGCCGACCTGCACGGCGAGCTCGCGGGTGGGCACAATCACCAGCGCGCGCGGGGTGCCGTCGAGCTCGTCGATGTCGGCGTCGTCAAACACGCGGTCTAAGAGCGGGACACCGAAACCGAACGTCTTGCCCATGCCGGTGCGGGCTTGCCCGATGATGTCCCGGCCCGCCAGCGCGCGGGGCAGCGTGAGCTCCTGAATGGAAAAGGGGCGCACTATGCCGCGCTGCGCCAGCGCATCGGTGATTTCAGCGGCGACGCCCAGCTGAACAAACGTCGGCGGCAGCGATTTGTCGCCAGCCGGGGCGCCAGTTGAGGCGCGGTTGTGTTCACTCTCAGCTGAATAGGGCACGCGTTTATCTTAACTACAGGCCGTTACAATGGCGCCATGGATATCAAGATCGGTCTTGCAGACAGCCCCCGCGAACTGACGATCAAGCTGCCGGAGGGCCAAGACGACATCATCTCCACCGTGGAGCAGGCCATTGACGGCGGCCAGGCCACCCTAAAGGTGGAGGACGACAAGGGCCGCGTTTACCTCATCCGCACCGACCGCATTGTGTACGTGGAGCAGGGTACTGCCGCAGCCCGATCCGTCGGGTTCATGCGCTAAATTACGCATTTATGGCACAACGGCACGGCGCACATGAGCGGGACGCCCGCGGCGGCTCCACCGGGGGCGGCCACGGGGCGCACCGCCGCCCTGGCGATGGCGAATTCGGCGCCCGTGAAACCGGCGACGATGATTTCGGCGACTGGTTCGATAGCTGGGATCTCGAATCCGAAGATTCGGAGCCCGCGCGCCCGCGCCGTCGCAGTGACGAAAAGCGCACGCGCAAAAGCGCCAAGCTTCACGGTGCCTCATGGGGGCCCAAAACCTCCTCGAAGCACGCCGAGGCTGGTGATGGCAAGCTCGCCGCGTTTGCGCAGGAGTACGGCTGGCGTGCCTACGCCATCCCCGTGCTGGCCGTGATCACGGTCTTTGTGCTGATCAACATGTTCCAAAACCCGGAGGACCTGGCCGTTGGTTCCACCGCTTCCTCTGCTGAGGAGGAGGAATCCGCAGCGTCTTCGCCCGCGCAGCGCGAGGAAGACCCGGACGGCGGTGTGGAGCCGTTGGAGCCGGCGAAGATCGCCGAAGGCGAGTTTGATCCGCACAACTTGCCGCCGGGCGGGCCGTACACCACCACCGGAGCCGGCACCTTCTACGAAGTGGGTGCTCCAGGCATGACCGCAGGCGAAGGTACCGAGTTGGTGGTGCGCTTCGCCGTGGAGGTCGAGCATGGCATCGACACCTCGGGCTACGGCGGGGATGAGGCGTTTGCGCACATGGTTGACGCGACGTTGAGCGATCCGCGCGGTTGGATCAACGACCCGCGCTTCCGCTTCGAGCACGTCAGCGTCAACGACAACCCGTCGCTGAAAATCCGTCTGACCTCTTTGGACACCACGGCGGAGCTGTGCGGCGTGCAGATCGGCACCGAGACCAGCTGCCGCACCCGCATCACGGGCGAGGACACGGTGCTGCTCAACGAGTCGCGCTGGGTGCGCGGCGCCGTGCCGTTCCAGGGCGATCTGGGCAGCTACCGCCAGTACCTGATCAACCACGAGGTGGGCCACGCCGTGGGCTTTGCGGAGCACGTGCCGTGCCCGGAGCCGAACGCGCTGGCGCCGATCATGATGCAGCAGACCCTGAGCCTGAACAACGCGCAGCTGCGGGAGATGAGCCCGGAGGACAATTACCCGGACAACCCGGATACCTGCCGACCGAACCCGTGGCCCTACCCGCGCCCCGCGGCGCTGTAGGGGGCTGTAGGTGGCGGAGCAAACGGCACGGCAGATTCCCGGACATGTGTTGTCGGCGTTCCAGCTCGACGGCCGGGCAGGCATCCCTTTGGGCCCGGAGTGGGACAACGGTGTGCGCTTCGGCCGGGTGGTGGTCTCCGAGGCCAGCGACACTGCGGCCTGGTCCGGCAAGGCCCGCGATCATGCCGGCGAGTTCGGGGCGGGCATCGCGGTGTCGCGCCCGGTGCGCGCCACTGACGGCCGCTTGGTCGTCGGTGGCTTCAAGGCCAGCGAGTTTGTTGAGGGCCAGGTGCGCGCGCGTATCGACGAGGCCGTGTCCGCCGCCCTGCGCTACGACGAGGCGATGGCCGGGGTCGAGGCGCCGGCGGCGGACCGCGGCGACGCGTTCGCTACGGCAGAGCGCGCGGTGTGGCGCGACTACACGCCGCAGCCAGACGACGTTGTGGCGCACATGGATTTTGCGTCCTGCCTGCTCTTTTCCGGGGATATGGTGCCGACGTTGACGGACCTTGTGCCGTCTTCAGGCAAACGCCCCCGCGGCTTTACCGCGGCGCTGGTGATTGTGGACGGGCTGTTGGCGAAGGCCTGCGATGCTGCCGTGCTGGACCGGTGGGCGCACGTGCCGGGGCTGCGGGGGCTGGCGCGGCGCGCGCTGGAGTACCGCCTGGCCTGCGCGAGAGCTGCAGGTTCGGACATACGTTCGATAGCTGAGGGGGTTGGTCGGGCGCTCGTGTCGGAGTGAGTGACACAATCAACGGCATGACTTCCACCAGACCCTCTCCCGTGCCCCCGGCCGCACTCGAGCCGAAGGCCTACCTCGTGCCACGCACACGACCGGACACGCGGCGCGAATGGCCGGTTGAGCTGCCCCAGCAAGGCCTGTACAAGGTCACCGGTGAGCCGGGTTCCGGGGTGTCGAGCTTCCTGCTGGACACCGCCGCGGCCGCGATGCGCAGGCACGCGGGCAGCGAGGCGGAACACGGTCCGGGCGGGGTACTGGTGCTTACCGATTCGAAGGAGACCGGCGCGAGGCTGCGCGCGGAGCTGGCGGACACGCTGGCCGCTTCCGGGTTTGTCTCCGACGAACCGGTGGTGCGCTCCGTGCACTCGCTCGCGTTCGCGCTGGTGCGACAGCAAATGGACGAGGAGCTGCGGTTGATCTCCGGCGCGGAGCAGGACGCGGTGATCCGCCAGCTGCTGCAGGGCCACGCTGAAGACGGCGGCGACACCTGGCCCGCGGAGCTGCGCCCGGCGCTTCCCATGGTCGGTTTTGCGCGGCAGTTGAGGGACTTTTTGCTGCGCGCCATTGAGCGCGGCCTGGGCCCGGAGGACCTGGTGGAGCTGGGCCAGCGCCACGGCATTGGCATCTGGTCCGCCTCGGGCGATTTCTTGCGGGAGTACCAGCAGGTGATGGCGCTGTCCGGCGCGCACCGCCTCTCGGCATCCGAGCTGATTGCGGCCGCCTTGGAGGTGGAGCTGCCGCGCACGTGGCACACCGTGATTGTGGACGACGCGCAGCACCTGGCGCCGGCATCCGCGGCGCTGGTGCAACGGCTGCTGGAGCAGGCGGACCTCGGCGTCGTCGGCGGGGACCTGGAGCAATCCGTGTTCCACTTCCGCGGCGCCTCCCCGGCATTCTTCAAAGACTTGGGCGGGTTGGATCACGAGGTGATCGACCTCGGCGCCACCCGCAGAACACCTGCGCGGTCCGCGGCGATCGCAGATTCCAGCGCTGCCGAGCTTTCTCTGGTGGCGGACACGCTGCGCCGCGCACACCTGGAGGAGGGCGTGGCCTACCGCGATATGGCGGTGGTGGTGCGCTCCACGCCGCTGTTGGAGCCGATGCGCCGTGCGCTTCTGCGCGCCGGGGTGCCGGTCTCGCTCAACCCCACCGATCTGGTGCTGGGGGAGCAGCGCATCGTCTCGGCCCTACTGCTCGGCGTGCGCGCGCTGTACGAGGAACTTTCGGCCACTGAATGGCGCGACCTGCTGCTTAGCCCCGTCGGCGGCGCGGACCCGGTGACGCTGCGCAGGCTGTTGCGCGGACTGCGCCGCTGGTCGCCGGAGACCCGCGCGGAGGAAAGCCTGCGCGAGCTGCTGGCCACCCCGGCCGGGCTGCCGGACTTTGGCACCGTGCTCACGGACCGCGAGCTGGACATCCTGCACCGCGTGCGCGACGTGCTCGACGCCGGGCGCAGCGCGCTTGCAGACGGTGGCACGGTGGAGGAAGTGCTGTGGGCACTCTGGCACGCCACCGGCCTGTCCAACCGGCTGCTGGCATCAGCGCTGCGGGGCGGCGCGACCGGTTCGCAGGCGGATCGGGACCTCGATGCCGTGATGGCGCTGTTCGACGCGGCCGGCGACCACACGGAGCGCAGGCCCAGCGCGGGCATCGAATCTTTCGTCGCGTCCATCACCGAACAGGAGCTGCCCACCGGCGTGCGCGACCGCCGCAACGCCACCCCGGACGCCGCGGCACTGCTCACCGCCCACGGCGCGGTGGGCCGCGAGTTCCGCCGCGTGGTCGTGGCGGGCGTGCAGGAGCTGACCTGGCCGAGCCTGGGGGAGACCGGGTCGCTGTTCCGCCAGGAGGACCTGGTGGACCTCATCGACAAGGACGTGGACCCCGGTGTGCCCGTCTCCCATATCAACGAGCGGTTGGTGGAGGAGCGCCGCCTGTTCACGGTGGCGGCCAGCCGCGCCACGGAGCAGCTGTTGGTCACCGCCGTGGAAAGCGACGACGGCGAGGAGGTGGAGCAGCGCTCCCGGTTCGTAGAGGAGTTCTGTAGGGACTATGACGTGCAGCCGCGTTCGGTGCGCATCGCGGGCACGTCTGCGGACGCCGCCAGAGTCGCTGGACAGAGTGCGGGCGCTGCTGGAGCCGAGGGCGACAGCGCCGTGGTGCGCGTGCTCGCGCACGACGACCTGATCGCCGAGTTCCGCCGTGTGCTGACAGACCCTGCATCCACAGAGGCACAGCGCAGCCAGGCGTCGCGCCAACTCGCGCGGTTGGCGGCCGCCGGCGTGCTGGGCGCGGACCCGGAGCAGTGGTGGACGACCACGGAGCCGTCCACAAGCGAGCCGCTCGACGTCTCGCCGGCGCTGTCGCCGTCGCGGGTGGAAAAGCTGCTCGCATGCCCGATGCAGGCCGTGCTGGAACGGATGTCGGGCCTGGATGAATCGTTGGACATGATCTACGGCGCCATGGCGCACGCCTACTTCGAAGCGTTGGGCAACGGCATGGACGCCGACGAGGCGCTGGATGCCACCGTGGCGGCGCGCCGGGCCGCGGATAACGCCCCGGAGTGGAAGGTTGAGCGCGACATCGCCGACTTTCGGGCCATGCTCGAGCGCACCCACGGCTGGCTTGAGGCCAGCCGCGGGGCGTTTGAGCAGGTTGCAGTGGAGGCGGATGTGAACGTCCAGGTCAGCGACAATGTGCGCATCCGCGGCAGGCTGGACCGCCTCGAGCGCGACAGCAGCGGTGCGGTGCACATTGTGGACCTGAAAACGAGCGCGTACCCGCCGACCAAGGACGCCACCGCGGACAACCCCCAGCTGGCCACCTACCAGCTGGCGCTGGCACACGGTGAGTTCGCCGGCGGCAAGGTGGTCACCGCGCGCGACGGCGCGAATGCGCTTTCGGTGGGCGGGGCGGTGCTGGTGTACCCGAACGCCAAGAAGAAGACGCTAAGCACCCGTGAGCAGGCGGCGAAAACCGGCGAAGAGCTGGACGCGCTCGCCGCCGCACTCGACGGGCTGCCCGAGGAAACCGCAGGACCGACGTTGCTCGCCGTGGTCGGCCCGCAGTGCGACCGCTGCGCTGTGCGAGCGTTGTGCCCGATCCAGCCGGAAGGAGCGACGATCCACCATGTCTAACCCCACCCCAATGTCTCCCGTGCTGCTGTCGCGCTACCTGGGCCAGCAGTACCCGCCGACAGACCAGCAGGCGGCCGTGATCGGCGCGGAGCCAGGCCCGCTGCTGGTGGTCGCCGGCGCCGGTGCCGGCAAAACCGAAACCATGGCCGCGCGCGTGGTGTGGCTGGTGGCCAACGGCTACGCCCGGCCGGACGAAGTCTTGGGCCTGACGTTTACCCGCAAGGCCGCCCAGGAGATGGGCAAGCGCATCCGGGACCGGTTGGGCTCGCTCGCAGCCAACACCGACCTGGTGCGCCGCCTGGACCCGTCCGGCGAGCTGGCGAAAAACCTGGAGGTGATCGCGCCTTCGGTGTCCACCTACGACTCGTACGCCGGCGAGCTGATCCGCGAGTACGGCCTTTTGGTGCCGGTGGAGCCGGACGCCCGGCTGATCACGGATGCGGAGCTGCACGCAATCGCGACCGATGTGGTGGTCAACTACTCCGGCGGGCTGATCACGGAGTTGGGCTCCAACCCGTCGCTGTCCACCGTGGTGGAGGACTTGCTCGCGCTGGCCACCGCGATGGGCAACGAGCTGGCCTCGCCCGAGTGGGTGCGCGAGCACGCGCACGACTTCCTCGCAGAAACCGAGTCATACCCAATGGCTCCGCGCGCCCGCGTGGAGTTCACCGACGTGCTCACGAAATGGCGTTCCAAGCAGGAAATGCGCGTGAACATGCTGCCGCTGGTGGAGGAGCTGGCGGCGGAGCTGCGCCGCCGCGGCGTGGTCACGTTCAACGAGCAGATGTCCGTGGCAGCGAAACTGGCGCGCGACCACCAGACGGTGGGGGCATCGCAGCGCTCCCGCTACCGCGTGGTCATGCTGGACGAGTACCAGGACACCTCACACGCGCAACGCGTGCTGTTGCGCAGCCTGTTCGGCGAGGGCGCGGACCCGTCGCTGACGGTGACCGCAGTGGGCGATCCGATGCAGGCGATCTACGGCTGGCGCGGCGCGACCGCCGCCAACCTGGCCGCGTTTGTGGAGGATTTCCCGTCGCCTGCAGGCCCGGCGCCGAAGAAGCAGCTGACCACCTCCTGGCGCAACCCGCCCGAGGTGCTGGACCTGGCTAACGGCGTCTCCGACGCAGTGCTGGGCACCGCCGAGGACAGGGCCGTGGCTGCGTTGCAGGCGCGGCCGGCCGCGGATGCGGGTGATGTGACCCTGGGGTTCTTCCCGGACCAGGACGCGGAGATCGCCTACGTGGCCGACGCGCTCGCGCAGGAATACCAGACGGCGTCGCAGGAAGGACGCGCGCTTTCAGCGGCCGCGCTGGTGCGCAAGAACCGCCACTCGCCGGTGTTGGCAGCGGCGCTGGAGGAGCGCGGGGTGCCCTACGAAATCGTGGGACTTGCAGGGCTTCTCGACGTCCCGGAGGTCGCCGACACCGTTGCCATCGCCACGATGCTGGTGCGCCCGGACGACACCGCCGCCGCGCTGCGCGTCCTCGGCGGACCTGCAGTCGGCCTGGGCCTGGCTGACCTTAAGGCGTTGGCGTCGCGCGCGAACAACCTGCACGGCTCGGGCCTTGATACCCAGCCTCAGGCCGCCCCGGCGGACGCGACGGAGCACCTGCACGCCCAGCTGGAGGAGCTCGTGGCCCGCGCCGAGGAGATCTCCGCCAGCTCCGACAAACCCGAAGGACTCACGGACGCTTTGGCGGACCTGGGCGAGCCGGGGCGCTACAGCGAGGAAGGCCTCGCGCGCATGCGGGACACCGCGGCGAAGCTGCGCTGGCTGCGCACCCACAGCCTGGGCAAGAGACTCAGTGACCTGTTCGCCGACATCATTCATGTCTTCGGCATCCGCACGGAAGTGCTCGCCCGCGGCTCCGCCACGGGTGCCGTGCACCTGGACCGGCTGCTCGAGGAGGTCGCCGCGTACCCGGGCGCGAGCCTGGACGGGCTGCTGCACTTCTTTGAGCTCGCCCGCAACTTCGAGGACGGCTTGGCCCCGGGCTCGGTGGCGGTGAAGGAGGACCGCGTGCAGATCCTCACCGCGCACAAGGCCAAGGGCCTGGAGTGGGACACCGTGGCGGTGCTGCACGCGGACGCGGCCACGTACAAGTCTAAGACGGAAACCTTCCTCACCTTCCCGCGGTACCTTCCGACGGAAACCTTCGGCGACCCGGACGTCTACCCGGTGTTCGCGGACGTGGAAAACCGCACGGACTTTGAAAAAGCCGGCAAGGCTTGGCTCAAGGAGGTGGCCGGGGATCTGGCCGAGGAGGCCGCCCGGCTGTTCTACGTGGCGGTGACCCGTTCCGGGAAGAAACTCATCGTCACCGGCTCGCGCCGCCGCGAAGGTGTTGGGCGCGAGGCGGAGCCCTACGAGCACTTCGCCGCCATGCGCGAGCGGGTGCCCGAGGAGTGCGTGGTGGTCTGGGACGACGGCACCGCACCCGAGGAAGACACAGAAGAGGCCGCGCAGGAGGCGACAGCGCCGGAGTCCGGCCGCTGGCCCCACTACGCGCCCACGCCGCGCGACCTCGCGGCCGCCGAAGCGGTCCGCGCCGCCATGGACAGGCTGCCGGACTACGCCGACGGCGAGCTGTTCTCGCTCTGGGAGCGCGACGCCACAGCCTTGATCGAGGAACACGGTGCCGCCCAGGCCGCGGACGTGCCGGTGGTCATGCCGGGCGAGCTCACCGCCTCCGACGTAGTGGCGCTGAAGGCGGACCCGGAGCAGTTCGCCCGCCGTGCCCGCCGCCCCGTGCCGTTCAAGCCGAACACCTACGCCAAGCGCGGCACCGCGTTCCACGAGTGGCTGGAGCAGTTCTACGGCGCGCGCCCGCTGCTGACAGAAGACGAGCTGCCAGGCAACGACGAGGCAGAGGTGGACCGCGCCGTCCTGGAGCGGCTGAAGCGCAACTTCGAGGCCAGCGAGTGGGCCGGTCGTACACCCGAGTACGTCGAGCACCCCTTCGAGCTGGCACTGGGCGATTCGGTAGTGCGCGGGCGCATGGACGCCGTGTTCGCCGACGACGACGGCTGGGTCGTGGTGGACTGGAAGACCGGCGAAAAGCCCGGCCGCGACGCGATGGAATCGGCGCAGCTGCAGCTCGCGGTCTACCGCGAGGCGTGGCGCCGGATCGCAGGTGACGGCAAGCCGGTGCGGGCGGTATTTTTCTACGTGCGAACGGGCGAGACGTTCGCGCCGCGCGCCTTGCCGGATCTTGACCAGCTGGAGACAATGCTCGGAGGCGCGGGCACCGGCACGCCCGGCGAAGACATTGCACGAGAAAGCGAGGAGCGGCAAGGATGAAGCTTCGGAGCCTGTTGTCGCTGCGCGCAGACGCGACCAACCTCACCGAGATCCCGGTGCACAGCCTGCTGGACGTGGTGAACATCCCCACGTCGGAGCGCGCGACTCCGTGGTCGTTGATAGCGCGCCGCTTCGGCTACGCGCTGCTGCTCATCATTGTCGTCGCGTTCGTGGCGTATTTGGACAGGGACGGCTACTCCGAGCCGCTGACGTTCATCGACGCGCTGTATTACTCCGCGGTGACGCTGTCCACCACGGGCTACGGCGACATCACCCCGGTGACGCAGTCCGCCCGCCTGATTAACATCTTTCTGATCACCCCGGCCCGTGTGGCCTTCCTGATGGTCCTCGTCGGCACCACCTTGTCGGTGCTGACGGAGGATTCCCGCAAGACACTCCAGATCCAACAGTGGAGGAATAGCGTGCGCAACCACACCATTGTCATCGGCTACGGCACCAAGGGCCGTTCCGCAATCGACGCGTTGATCGCGGGCGGCACCGCGCCGTCGTCGATCGTGGTCATCGACCCGAACCCGGCCGCCCTCTCTGTGGCGGAGCAGCGCGGCCTGATCACCGTGCACGGTAACGGAACGAAGTCGGGCGTGCTGCGCGTGGCCGCGGTCAGCCGCGCCCGCTCCGTCATCGTCGCGCCGTCGTCGGACGACACGGCCGTGCTGATCACCCTGTCGGTGCGCGAGATGGCGCCGAGCGCGATGATCGTGGCCAGCGTGCGAGAAAGCGAGAACCAGCACCTGCTCATGCAGTCCGGCGCGGATTCGGTGATCGTCTCCTCCGAAACCGCGGGCCGCCTGCTCGGCATCGCCACCGTCACTCCGCCGGTGGTGGAGATGATGGAGGACCTTCTCAGCCCGGACGAAGGCTTCGCCGTCGCCGAGCGCCAGATCGCGGACGACGAGGTCGGCGCGAACCCCCGCCACCTCGCAGACATCGTGCTGGGCGTGGTGCGCTCCGGCGAGCTCTACCGCATCGATTCCCCCGAGGCGGAAACGGTCGAGCCGGGCGACCGGTTGCTGTACGTGCGCATGAACGGCGCGATTCACAACCGGGATTAGCCGGATGTTGTTGCTCATCGATGCTGCCGGGCGCTTCCCACTCGGCGACGACGGGGAGCCCAAGCTTTTCGACGCACCTCCGGCGGCCACCGAAATCACCTCCCACGTGCACGTGACCCGGGAGGTCACCGCGGCCCGGGTGCACGGCGTCGACGCGGCAGGCCTTGCCGGGCCAGGCGGGGCCACCGGGGACGCGCGCACCCACGCCAGCCACCCGCTGGCGGCCCGCGCGGTCGGTTTGGTCAACGCCCGCGAGCGCACCCGCTTCGACCCTGCGGACGGCTCCGAGGTGCGCTGGGGCGACGGCGGCATCGTCGCCCGCGGCGCCACCGGCCGGCCGATCTTCCCGCGGCTGGACCCGTGCGTGATCGGCCTGGTGGAGGACCCGGCAGGCGAGCGGATCCTGCTGGTGGAAAACGCCCGCCGTCCCGGCTACCTCACCCTGGTGGCAGGCTATGTGGACGTCGGCGAGACCCTCGAGGCGGCGTTCGCCCGCGAGGTGTGGGAGGAAACCGGCCGCCGCGTGACAGGCGTGCGCTACCTGCGCTCCCAGCCGTGGCCACTTTCGGGTGCGCTCATGCTCGGCATGGCGGCGCGCACGGCGGACGTCGATGCGCAAGCGCCCACCGACGGCGAGCTGACCCGCACCGTGTGGGCGAGCCGCGGCGAACTGGACTCTCTCACACTCGCGGCGGAGGGCACCATCGCCCGCGCACTCATCGATGACTGGGCTGACACACCACAAACAAAGAACCCGGAAGGAGCACACCCATGGCGATAGACCTCAGCGTGCTGGACGACGACCAGCGTGTGGCGGCGGAAGCGCCGCGCGGGCCGGTGTGCATCCTCGCGGGTGCGGGCACGGGCAAAACCCGCACGATCACCTACCGCATCGCCAACCTGATCGACCGCGGCCAGGTCGCCCCCAACCGCGTGCTGGCGGTGACGTTTACCAAGCGCGCCGCCGGCGAGATGCGCGACCGGCTTACCGCCATGGGCATCGGCGGGGTGCAGGCGCGCACGTTCCACTCCGCGGCGATGCGCCAGCTGCAGTACTTCTGGCCCCAGATCGCGGGCGATTTGCCGTGGCGGGTGCTGGACAACAAGTTCCCCATCGTCGCCCGCGCCACCCGCGCCGCAGGCCTGGACACGGGCAAGGAAATGGTGCGCGACTTGCTCAGCGAGATCGAGTGGGCCAAATCCTCTGTTATCGGCCCGGAGGACTACGTGCAGCGCATCGCCGATTCCCCGCGCACCCCTCCGGCGGACGCGCAGAAGGTCGCCCAGGTCTACCGCTTCTACGAGGAGGCGAAGACCAGCCCGGAGGGCATGCTGATCGACTACGACGACCTGCTCATCCACGTCGCCGGCGCCCTGGAAAACGCGCCGGCGGTGGCGGAGGAGTTCCGCGCGCAGTACCAGTCCTTCGTGGTGGACGAGTACCAGGACGTCACCCCCTTACAACAGCGCGTGCTGGAGGCTTGGCTGGGCACCCGCGACGACCTGACGGTGGTCGGCGACGCCAACCAGACCATCTACTCGTTTACCGGCGCGACCCCGGATTATTTGCTGAACTTCTCAAGGACGTACGAGCACGCGACCGTGGTGAAGCTGCAGCGCGACTACCGCTCGACCGTGGAGATCACGGACCTGGCCAACACCGTCATCGGCAAGGCCTCCGGCCGCATCGCCGGCACCCGCCTGGAACTGCAAGGCATGCGCGGGCACGGTCCGGAGCCACAGTTCAACGGCTACGACGACGAGCCTGCGGAGGCGCGCGCGGTGGCGCAGAAGGTGCGCAAGCTGCTCAACGACGGCGTGCCCGCCCGCGAGATCGCCATCTTGTACCGCATCAACGCGCAGTCCGCCGCGTTTGAAGCCGCACTCGCGGACGAAGGGATCGTCTACCAGGTCCGCGGCGGCGAGGGGTTTTTCCAGCGCGCGGAGATCCGCGAGGCGTTCGCGCAGCTGCTGCGCGCCTCCAAGCGCACGGACCTGCCGGATGATCCGGTGCGCATCGCGCGTGCCGCGCTCGCCCCGCTGGGGCTGACGCCGGAGGAGCCGGAGGGTGCGAAGGCCCGCGAGCGCTGGCAGTCGCTGAACGCGCTGGTGGATTTGATCGAGGAGATCGTGCGCACCCGCGAGGCGTCGAACATGGCGGAGGTGCTGGGCTCGCTGCGCCGCCGCGCGGAGGCGAAGCAGCCCCCGGCCGTGGACGGGGTGACGCTGGCCAGCCTGCACGCCGCGAAGGGCCTGGAGTGGGACGCGGTGTTCTTGGTCGGCCTGGTGGAAAAGACGCTGCCGATCTCGCACGCGCTGAAAGCCGGCGACGAGCAGATCGAGGAGGAGCGCCGCCTGTTCTACGTCGGCGTTACCCGTGCGCGCGAGCATCTGCACATGTCGTGGTCGCTGGCGCGCCAGGAGGGCGGGCACAAAAGCCGCACCCGCTCGCGCTTCTTGGACGGGCTGGTGCCGGAGCTGGAGGTGGAAAAATCTCCGCAGCGGCTCAAGCGCGCGAAGCGCTGCCGGGTGTGCGGCAACCAGCTGGGCACGCCCGCGGAGAAGTCCCTGGGCCGGCACGAGGAGTGTGAGCCGAACTTCGACGAGGCCGTCTACGCCGCGCTGAAGCGCTGGCGCCTGGAGGTCTCACGCGCCGCTGGCCAGCCGGCGTTCGTGGTGTTCACCGATGCCACGCTGATGTCGATTGCGGAGGCCATGCCTGCAGACGAGCGCGAGCTGCTCGGCGTCTCCGGCGTCGGCCCGGTGAAGGTGGACAACTACGGCGCCGGCGTGCTCGAGGTGCTGGGGCAGTTCCGCTAGAAGCACCCCTAGAAGCCCCCTAGAAGCACATGGCGCAGTCCGGGTGCGGCGGCAGCGTCGCCGTGGACACTGGGTGCGGTGCGAACGGGTCCACCACGGTGAGCAGCCCAGCGCCCGGCTTCGGCGCGGAGACCCCGGGCGGGTCCGGCGCGCCCGCCAAACGCCGCAGGGACATCGCGGCGAAGGCAGCGCCTGCCGCGGCGGCGATGGGCTCGCCCTGCACGCTCAGCGGCGCGCGCTGTTCCACCACGGGCCAGTTCGGGTCCCGGTCCAGAAGGTAGAGGCGCACGCACAACGGGCACGGGCCAGGCCGCGCGCACACCGGGCCCACCACCACCCGCGCGTCTACTTGCGTCACCGGCAGCACCGCGCCCTGGCGCTGCCGGGTCAGCGCGGCGAGCTCGCCGAGCAGGGCAGTGGTGTTCACCACCGCCACCGGCACCCACGTGTCGCCGCGCAGGAGGAACTTCGACAGCGCCTCGTTGCGCGCTTGCGTGCGCACGTCCAGACCGCACTCGCGAAGCCTGGCGGTCACCGCCGCGGCCAAACGCCCGTGGCCGACCAGCAGCACCTCCGGTTTCACAGCCGGCACGAGCACCCGGTAGCTGAGCAGGTCGTCCACCAGGCTGCGCGCGGCCTCGGCGCCGATGAGCTCGGTGAGTTGCTCGACCACCCAGCCCAGGCGCCGCGGCCGCATGAGCACACCCAACAGAGCGGCGACGTCCTCGGCGTGCTCGGTGGTCACTAACCCTGTGCGCGTGGCGTCGGTGCCGAATTGCATCACGTTGTCTGCACGCAGAAACGGGTGCGCGCCTTGGGCGAGTTTCACCCGTGAGTTGTTGTTGATCATCCCTGCATCCACCCCCGATGCGGGATCCTACAATGCATTGCCATGGCTGGCAGGCAAACGCAGAACAATTCGACGCCGTACCGCGTGATCCGCTCGGCGCGCAGGACGCGCTCGGTGCAGGCGCGGCTCGTCGGCGGGGTGGCGGAGATCCGCATCCCCGCGCACTTCACCGATGCGCAGGAGCGCGAGGCGGTCACCGAGATGCTGGCCAAGCTCGACCGCAAGACAAAAGCGCGCCCGCTTGACGACGATGCCCTGCGCACGCGCGCCGACTCCCTCAACGCGAGCGTCCTGGACGGTCAGGCGCGCATCGGTTCAATCCGGTGGGTGTCCAACCAGCGCTCCCGGTGGGGATCCTGCACGGTGTCCACCGGCGACATCCGCATCAGTGACCGGTTAAAGCAGGTGCCGGACTACGTACTGGACGCGGTGATCGTGCACGAGCTGACGCACACGTTCATCCCCAACCACAGCGCCGAGTTCTACGAGTGGGCGGACAAGGTGCCGTACGCGGAGCGCGCCCGCGGCTACCTGGAGGCCTACCAGCGCTTCGGCGGCTAGAGCTCAGGGGCCTAGAGCTCGGTGCCGTCCTCGCGGCCGTCGTCCTTACCGTCGCCGTCCTCGCGCTTGAGCTCCGGGTTGTCGCGCAGCTCCTGCTCGAGCTTGGCAAATTCGTCGTCGAAATCGGTGTCGGGCTGATCATCGAGAAGCGTGTCAATGAAGGCCGCCGGGTTGTCCAGGTGCTCCGCGGACGGCATAAAGTCCGGGTGGTTCCACACCTGGTCGCGGCGCTCGGTGCCCACGGCGGTGTCGATTCGGCGCCACAGCTCGGCGGCATCGCGGGTGCGCGGGGCGCCCAGCTCGATGCCCACGATGTTGGCGAAGGCCTGCTCGGCGGACCCGCCGGTGGCGCGGCGGCGCGCCCACGCCTCGGCCAGCTGCGGGGTGGACGGGATGCGCTCGCCGAGCGCCTCGGCGACTACCACGTCGACCCAGCCTTCCACCAGTGCGATCAGCGTCTCTAGGCGGGAGGTGGCGCCGGCGTTGCGGGTGCCCACGCGCGGGGAGAGGTCCTCGCCCTGCAGGTTCTGTAGCGCCTCCTGGATCTGCTGCGGGTCGCCGCCTTCCAGGTTCAAGTTGCGGGCGACCTCCTCGATGTGGGAGGTGTCAATCTCAAGACCTGCGGCGTACTCCTCCACGGAGGAGACGATGCGCTCCACCAGCCACGGCACGTGGCGGAACAGGCGCTGGCGGGCGGCCTCGCGGGCGGCGATGTAGACCATCACTTCCTGCCCGGCCAGGTCCAGACCCTTAGAAATCTCGGCGATGTTGCGCGGCAGCACCGCGGCGGTGCCGGCGGGGGCGACGGGAAGGCCGAAGTCGGTGCCAGTCAGAGCCTGCTGCGCCAAATCGCCCAGCGCGTGGCCGAGCTTCATGCCGAACTGCATGGCGTTCATCTGGTTCATCATCCCGGCCATCGGGCCCATCATCTCGCGGGCCTGCTCCGGCATGGAGTCCAGCTGGGCGCGGTTCATGTGCTCGGCTACGGGGTTAACCAGGCGCTTCCACATCGGCATGGTCTGGTTCAGCCACTGCTCGGCGTTCCACGCCTGCGCCTTCGCGCCGCTTGCTGGCAGGTCCGTGGCCTCGTCCAGCCACAGCTCCACTAAGCGCAGGGATTCCTCCGCCGCGCGGGTGTCCGCCGCGGAGACCGGGCTTGCTCCGGCAATGCGCTGGCGCGCCATGCGCGCGGCCAGCTCGAAGTTCACCGCGTCGCCCGCGCCCTGGGCGTTCATGGACGAGCCCATGCCGGAGAGCATCTGGCCCAGCTGGTTAAACACGTCGCCTAAGCCGCCCCCGCCGGGCTGGCCCCCGCCGAAGCCGAACGCAGCAAACGGGTTGTTCGCGTCGCCGCGGCCGTTTCCGTCGCCGCCCCGATTGTTGCCGTCGTTTTCGCCGTCATCGTTCGAGTCGTTAGGAAAGGAAAAGCCGAATCCGTTAGTCATGCCAGCCAGAATACAGTCAGCCCGCGAACGCATGGGTTCGCTGAGAGCCAGCAACGGTCCAGCACCAGTACTTCACGCCTCCTGCGCTAGAATCTGCGCCCATGTCCAAAGCACGTGAAGCACGGAACCGGCGGTGGTCGACCCTGGTCTGGGGGTCCATCCCCGTCGTGCTGTTGGCAGGTGCACTGACCGCGGACCACATCCCGGGCACCGATATCCGCCTGACCGTGCCGTACGCGGCGGAAGGGCCGGGGCCGACCTTTGACACGCTCGGCGAGGTCGGCGGCGAGCCCGTCGTTGACATCGAGGGCGCGGAGACGCTGGACACCGGCGGCAAGCTGAACATGACCACCGTGTCCGTGCGCACAAACATGACGCTCGGCCAGGCACTGGGGCGCTGGATCGCCACCGACGACACGATCGTGCCGGTGGAGCAGATCATGCCGCCGGACTTGGACGAGGACCAGGTGCGCGAGGTCAACCAGCAGGCGTTTGTCGCCTCCGAAGCATCTGCGACGGTGGCGGCCATGCACTACCTGCACCGTCCCACCACGGTGGTGGTGCACGACGTGATGGAAGACAGTGCCTCCGAGGGGTTCCTGCAGCCGCAGGACCAGATCACCGCTGTCGCCGGCGAGAAGGTGGAAACACCGCAGGAGGTCCAGGACGCAGTGCGCGCGAAGACACCCGGCGAGACGATCGAGATCACCGTCGAGCGCGACGGCAACGAGCACACCGAGTCGGTGGAGCTGGGGGAGAACCCGCACGAGAAGGGCCAGCCCATGCTGGGCATACTCATGACTTCCGAACCGGCCGGCGGCATCACCGTGAACTACAACCTCAACGACATTGGCGGGCCGAGCGCGGGCATGATGTTCTCACTGGCCGTCATCGACAAGCTCACCCCGGGCGCGCTCAACGGCGGCAAGTTCGTCGCGGGCACCGGCACAATAAACGAGGACGGCCAGGTCGGCCCCATCGGCGGCATCACCCACAAGATCCGCGCGGCCGAAGACGACGGCGCCGAGCTCTTCCTGGCGCCCGGCGGCAATTGCGACGCGGTGAAACGCGTGCACACTGAGCACATGACGGTGGCAAAGGTGGACAACCTCGCCGAGGCCGTCGAGGCGATGGAGGATTTCGCCGCGGGCCGCGACGTGCCCGCCTGCGAGTAGCTACTGCTTGGCCAACCCCAGGTCGTAGATGCGCTGGCGCGGATCATCCTGGTCGGTGGAGATCAGCTGCTGCATCACCTGACCGGCCTCGTTGTCCACCACGGTGATGATCGCGGAGGTGCCGAGCGTGGACCAGCCCACCACGCGGTCGCCGTTGTCCTCCACCACGCGCGAGGAGCGCAGCTCCGTTAAAAGCTGCGTCGTCGAGGCGGCCTTGGAGTCGGAGTCGAAGAACTGGAACTGGCCGATGCCCTCGCCGGAGCAGTCGAAGGAGCCGCTCAAGCCGCCCGCGGCGCAGTCGTCGAACTGGTCGAAGAACTCTTCAGGGGCCAAGGTGGCGAAGCGCTCGCGTACTTCCGCCAGCGCGTCAGCCTCCCGCTTCTTTCCGCTTGTCGACGTCGCATCCGCCGTGCCCGCAGCAGTCTTCTTCGACGACGATTTCGTGGACGTGCCAGAGGTAGCCGACGTGGAAGCGGTCTCGCTTCGCGTCGACGTCGCCGTCGTTGATTCAGTCTCGGTGCCCGCGTCTGGCTCAGTATCGGTCTGCTCTGGCTCGCTCGGCGGTGTTTCCGTGGAGGTGATCTCCGGCGCGCGGGTATCGGGATCCTCGGAGTCGGAATCGTTGGAGCACGCCGCAAGCGTCAGTGCCGCGGCCGTGGCGGCGGCGATGAGGGAGACGGAACGGGAAGTAGACACAACCGACATCCTAAACCAGCTCGTCCGGGTCCTGCTCAAGGCCGTAGCGCAGCGCCGCCACAACGCCCGGGGCCACGCCGGGCCCGCCGCGCAGCTCGATGTCGTCCTGCGTGAACGCGCCGCGCTCCTCAAGCTCCTGATCGGTCAGACGCAGCTGCAACAGCGTCTGCTCAATGTCTTCTTCGCGCAGCACGCCGGAGAACAGGCGCGCCGGGCGCGGCTCGGCGTCCTCGCCGGCGGAGGCGTCCTTGAACACGATCTCCTGGGCCAGGATCACGCCTTGGACCTCGCGCGGCCAGGCGATGCGTGAGACGTACTCGCCCAGTTCCTCGGAGCCGGGCAGGATGTGCTCTGGGAGGTCCTGGACCACCAGTGTTAACGGGGAAGAGTCGTCCAGGTTGCCCAGCTCGTCGACAAGCAATTGCGTCGGCACCAGGCCGAACAAGGTTGGGGGAGCGTCCCACCCCTCCGCGTGGACGAACTCGACGGCCTCCATCATGGCCTTATTTAATGCTTGCTGTTCGCGCACGGGAACCCTCCGGGCAAGTTTGACGTTGGATTATTTAAGCTTGAAGCTTAACTGCGTTGCACACACTAATTCCTAAGGAGCAGGCTTGGCTACCCGCCTCAATCGGCCACAACCACGCGCCAAGAAACCGAATACGGGGTTGATGACCACCATCGGTGTCTTGGCCATCATTCTTTTCCTCTTGCCTATGGCAGTCGGGCTGTACACCGACTTCCTGTGGTTCGGGGAGGTGGACTTTAGAGGCGTGTTCAACCGCGTGATCCTGGTCCGCGTGGTGCTGTTTGTCATCTTCGCCCTGATCGGCGGTGCGATCACCTGGATCGCCGCGCGCCTGGCGTGGCGCGGCAGGCCCCAGGAGCAGGCCGCGCCGTTCGACCAGGCCGCCCAGTACCGCCAGCAGGTGCAGCGGTCCGTTCGCGGCATGCTGGTGTGGGTGCCGGTTGTCGTCGCCATCCTGTCCGGCCTGGCTGGCCAGCGCATGTGGCGCGTGTTCATGCTCTGGTTCAACGGCGGCGAGTTCGGCTCCACCGACGCGCAGTTTGGCAAGGACTTGGGCTTCTACGCGTTTACGCTGCCCGGCATCTCCGCGGTGGTGGACACGCTTTCCATGCTGCTGCTGGTGGCGTTTTTGGTCGCCGCGGTGGGCCACTACCTGCTGGGCGGCATCCGCATCGGCAACAAGGTCTCCGGCATCTCCGGCTTTATTAGCAAGGACGCGCGCATCCAGCTCGCCGTCACCGCTGGCCTGTGGATGCTGCTGAAGGCCGTGAGCTACTGGCTGGAGCGCTACTACCTGCTCTACGGCGAAAACGACATCTTCACCGGTGCCTCCTACACCACCGTCAACGCGATGCTGCCGGCGAAGATCATCCTCACCGTCATCGCCGTGCTGGTCGCGGCGGCGTTCTTCGCCTCCATTGTCTACCGCGACTTCCGCGTGCCGGTGCTGGCCACTGTGCTGATGCTGTTGTCCTCTTTGGTGGTGGGCAACGTGTGGCCGGCGCTGATGGAGCAGTTCTCCGTCAAGCCGAACCGCCAGGCCAAGGAGTACGAGTACATCGGCCGCAACATCGAGGCCACCCGCGAGGCGTACGGGCTTACCGACGACAACGTGACCTACCTGGAGGACTGGGGCGCAGGCAACACCTCCAACTCGGACGTCGCCTCCGACGCGGCCACGATTTCCAACCTGCGACTTCTGGACCCAGAGATCATCTCCCCGACGTTCACCCAGAACCAGCAGCTGCGTAACTTCTACGGATTCCCGGACCAGCTGGCCATGGACCGCTACGACGTGGACGGCGAGCTGCGCGACTACGTGGTCGCCGCCCGCGAGATGGACCCGAACTCGCTGAGTGAGAACCAGCGCGACTGGATTAACCGCCACACCGTGTACACCCACGGCAACGGCTTCATCGCAGCCCAGGCCAACACCGTGGACGAGGCGGCGCAGGACGCCGGCTCCACCCGCGGCGGCCTGCCCATCTTCACGGTGTCCGACCTGCAGTCCAACGCCGCAGCCAAGGCCTCCGAGGACGCAGAAGAGCTGGGCATCAAGGTCGACGAGCCGCGCATCTACTACGGACCCGTCATCGCCTCCGCCAAGGACGGCCTGGACTACGCCATTGTGGGCGAGACCGGCCAGGGCCCAGTGGAGTACGACACGGATAACTCCACCTACACCTACGACGGCAAGGGCGGCGTGGACATCGGCAACATGTTCAACCGCCTCGCCTACACGGTGAAGTACCAGGAGCTGAACTTCCTGCTGTCCGACCGCGTCGGCGGCGATTCCAAGGTGCTCTACGACCGCGACCCGCGCACGCGTGTGGAGAAGGTCGCCCCGTGGCTGACCACGGACTCCAAGACCTACCCGGCCGTGGTGGACGGCCGCGTGAAGTGGATCGTGGACGGCTACACCACGCTGTCGCAGATGCCGTACTCCACGCGCAAATCCCTGCAGGACACCACCCAGGACGCGCTGAACCCGGACGGCACCACCCAGCGCCTGATCACCGACAACGTCGGCTACATCCGCAACTCCGTCAAGGCCACCGTGGACGCCTACGACGGTTCCGTGGAGCTGTACGCCTTCGACGAGTCCGACCCGGTGCTCAAGGCATGGCAGGGTGTGTTCCCGGACACGGTGCGCCCGGCGTCCGACATCTCGGAGTCGCTTCGCGAGCACCTGCGCTACCCGGAGGACCTGTTCAAGGTCCAGCGCGACCTGCTGGCGCGCTACCACGTGGACGACCCGGGCGTGTTCTTCAACAACGACGCCTTCTGGTCCGTGCCGAACGACCCGACCGCGCCTGAGGGCCGCGGCCAGCTGAACCAGCCGCCGTACTACGTGGTGGCGGCCGACCCGGAGACCGACAAGGCCTCCTTCCAGCTGATCACCCCGTTCCGCGGCCTGAACCGCGAGTTCCTGTCCGCGCACATGGCGGTGTCCTCCGACCCGGAGACCTACGGCGACATCACCGTGCGCGTGCTGCCGACGAACAAGCAAACCCAGGGCCCGAAGCAGGCGCAGGACGCCCTGATGTCTTCCGACCAGGTGGCCCGCGACCGCACCCTGTGGGAGGGCACCAACGATCTGAAGAATGGCAACCTGCTTACCCTGCCGGTGGGCGGCGGCGAGATCCTCTACGTGGAGCCGATCTACTCGCAGCGTAAGGACCAGGCCTCGGCCTTCCCGAAGCTGCTTCGTGTGCTGGTGTTCTACCGCGGCCAGGTGGGCTACGCGCCGACGATCTCCCAGGCGCTTGACCAGGTGGGCATCCACTCCTCGGCCGCCCAGGACATCGAGGTTGTGGATGAGAACCAGGACGCCAAGCCGGAGGGTGACAGCCAGGAGGCGACGCCGGAGGGCGAGGCCCAGCCGGAGGAGAACCAGGACGCTCCGCAGGTGAACAAGGACGAGGCGATGAACAACATCAACGACGCCCTGCGAAACCTGGAGAGTGCACGCGACGGCTCCTTCGAGGAGTACGGCCGCGCCCTGGACCAGCTGGACCGCGCCGTGGCCGAGTACCAGCGGGCCCAGTAACGAGGACTAAGCACGGCTCGCGCCAGCGCGCCACTCGATCACAAAAACGATAGCGCCAAACCGCCTTTGAACAGGAGGTTTGGCGCTATTAGTTGGTGTATGTATAGTAATTCCACGTTGCCGGTTACGGCGACAGGCGATAATCACATAAACGCCCGACGCGGGGTGGAGCAGCTCGGTAGCTCGCTGGGCTCATAACCCAGAGGTCGTTGGTTCGAATCCAGCCCCCGCTACTAAGTGCCTGGCCAGAGGATATTTCCTCTGGCCAGGTTTTCTTTTTGCGAGACACCGTCTCGATAAACGTCCCTATAGCTGCACGGGTTCTGCACAGCGTCTCGCTAGAGCGGATTGGTACCCCGGAGCAAAAGCGTCCCGATAGCAACTGACAGAGGCTTCGCGGGTAGGCGAGGGTGTTGCCCGACGCGGGTGCGGCACACCCCTGCTTCAGGGGCTGCTTGGTTCACTATGGGCTGCGAAGGCCGGCATCTCCCCGGTGGGAACGACAGCAGGCGTTTTGCCGGCCTTCGCTCAGCACTGGTGGGGCAGGCCCTGTGCCGCAAAACCACATGTGTTGGTGCGTGGTGTGGATTTGCAGCCGTGTTTGCGCAGGTCGCGTTTTCAAATCCACACCACGATCACGCCAAGCGTGGATTTCGCCTCGTCTTGGTGACGCACCTCACATCAATGCGGCCAGAGCTGAAGAACGGCCCATTTCGATGAATAAAAATGGGCCTTTCTTTATATATAGGACAAACGCTAGCTGTCTGAGCTCTGCTCATCCTGTTTCGCCGTGCGCTTGGTGGTTTTCTTGGCGGCGCCCTTCTTGTAGCGCTTCTCTGCACCACGCTTGCGGGCCTCGGATCGTGCCTTTGCACCGGCGTTGTACTCCCGCAGTGCCTCTAACACGTCGTTGTCCTTGGCAATGTCCTTGGATTCATCCCACGAAGCCTGCATATCGGCAATCTCTTGCATCACGCCATCGCGAAACGACGCTGCTTCAGTCAAGAACGCGTCATGCTCAGCACCTGCATAGTCCTCGTCATTGTCGGATTCGATGATCGTGGACGGAGAGTCGTAGAGGTACTCCAACAGCATCGGCAGGCTGTCGCGGTGCCTTTTCCACATTGCTGTGTACTCGTTCTTACGCTCACGCGAGACGTTCTTTCGGGACTTGACTGCCTGTTGAGCCTTGTTGATTAACGCTTCAATCTGTTCAGGCGTGAGCTTGTCGAAGTCAATATCAGGCGTACCCGGGTTGTCGGGAGTGTTTGCTGCGTCTGTCATATGTGCACTGTAAACCAGGTCCCCTGCTGTTGTGCACATATCCGCACCAAAAGGTGCGGACGAGTGCGGGCGTGGCTGATGTAAGCCAACCCCCCAACACTCGTGTGAGGAGACATCATGGAGCAGCAACCTATTTCGACCCCGGGCGATGTGATCGCCTTAATCCCCGGCTTACTCGGGTTTTACCCACAAGAATCGCTGGTGGTGCTGTGCTTCAACCGCGACGGCGGCTATGTGGAGACCGGCCCTGCAATGCGCCTTGACCTCGACCAGGTCACAGAAGACGCATTCGGTGAGCGCTTTGCACGCATCACCGGCGACTACAACGTGGTACTCGGCGTCATCATCACCCGCCACCGCCACCACCCGGTCGTGCTCAACGCACTGGACCACCTGTACGTCGCCTACGTTGATGAGCGCATCGACGCCATCTGGTCCGTGCCCGATGTTGCCGAAGGCGAGCGCTACCACCTTGAGTACGGCCAGCAACCGTCGATGGTGGATGACCCGCGCTTTTATGAAGGCGACGTCGCAAGCATCATGGCCTCGCCTGCAATGGCACAGCTTGCCCAACACGGCGTGCTGCCGGAACTGAGCCGCGATGACATCATGGGCTACTTTGCGCTCGCCACGCAGCGCGAATCGAGCTACGACCAGGTTGCCGCCGACGCCAAGCTGCACGGCAGCGAGGTGCTCAACGCCTGGGCAAACGGTGTCCACGACCCTGCCCGTGCGCTGGTGGCACAAGCGATGCTCACCATCGAAACAGCGCAGCCTGCCATGGTTGTGCCCGCGCAGATCCCCGATCCGCTGGCGCTGCTCGACACCGACGAGCTGACCACGTTTGTGGCGTGTCTGACCAGCAGCAAACTGCGCGACGCGCTGATTACCGTCGTGCTCGACAACCCACAGCGTGCAAGCCAGATCCTGCTTGCTGTGGCTACCCACTTCGACGGCGTAGTGCGTGCCAACGCGCTGTGCCTGTGGTCGATGCTTGCCACCAACGAAGATTTGGCAGGGCTGGCACGTGCCGCACTCGACGCCGCGGTGGACACCGAGCCAGCACATAGGCTGACACGCCTGCTGGACAAGATCATGGCGCACGGGCTGAGCCGCCAACTGCTCAACAGCGCCGCTGACGGAGCAAATATGACCCTGCAGGAGCTGGGCCTATGACCGGGCCAGCTGCGTCACAGCGGTTCTTCCCAGGCCGGATGATCGCGCAGATCCCAGGCATGTTCGCCTACTTCCCGCGCGACGCCTTAGTGCTTGTCGGCCTGGACTGGCTAGACGATGCGCTGCAGCCCGTTGAACTGGCGTATGTCGGCCTAGAGCAGGTATTGAGCCAAAACTGGCAGCACGCGATGTTTCGCGACCTGCGCAGACTGCCCCACGTCTTCGCCGTGATCGTGACTCCACACCGCGAGACGCAGCAGGTCGATAACATCACCGAACACGCATATGTGGCCCAAGTGCTCGGCACCAACCTCATCGAGGCGTGCTGGCACGTGGCAGACATTGCCCACCGCGAGCCATTCTCGCTGGTCTTCGCTACGCCAGGGCTATTGGGCTACGACGTGCGCAGACCGCCTGTGATGTTCGGGACGGTGGCCGACCCGGAAGACAACGACCACATGCGCCTGCTACACAGCCATGGCGTGCGCCCAGCGGCGAACCTTGCGACGTTTGCCGGCTACTGGGCGTACTCCGAGGACTTAGCAGCACTGACAGGCGTGCACAGCAAAGCAGCCACACAAGAGTTCGCCACCGCTAACGCCGTGGTGGATGTTGCTACCAGCGCACAGCGCAGGGCACACCGGGCGCTGATGAACCTCAACGACGGCAACGCTGACCGCGCTGTCGATCTGGTCTACGCCGCCCGTGACGTGCTGCGCAGTGCCGTGGCCAGCGAGCTGATCGAGCCAACACACTCATGCCCGCAGATTGTGCTGGTCGATGACCCGCACGAGCTCGAAGTGCTCATCGCGGCACTGAGCGTGAGCAAGATCAGCGACTGCCTGATCACCGAAGCGCTTGACCACCCGCAGCAAACCGCAGGGCTTTTGATGCACGTCGCCAAGACCACCCACGGCGAAGCGCGAGCGCACGCCCTGGGCATGTGGGCGCTTATCGCGCTGCAGGAGGGTATTACTCCCTGGGCGCTGCAGGCACTGCGCCAAGCAAGCGCTGAGATGCCCTCCTACACGCCTGCACGGGTCATTGGAGAGCTGTTGCGCCAAGGACGCAGCCACGAGGTCATCTCGCGGGCTCACAGCGGCTCACAGCGCGCCTGGGCGGAGCTCTTGCTGCCACCAGATGCGATGCACTGGCGACGCACATAGGAAACCCGCCCTGGATACACCAGGGCGGGCCCGCAGCCAGGGAGCGCTAGGCGCGAAGTTCTGGGGGATGAACTTCATCGGGGGGTGCCACGCTGCCCGGGGAGGTCAATGAGCAGGTCGCTCAACCCGGCTGCAGCCACGAATGTACTGGACAACCACACACCCCGCACGACAACAGGAGAAAGACATTATGACCAGCAACAACACCAACCACCCGCAGGTCTGGGTGGGATGTTTAGGCTGCTACAACGACGGCCGCTTAGTCGGTGAATGGGTCGACGCCGAAGACGCCGAAGACATCACCATCGACACCCTGCACGACTACCTACCGGCGACACTGCGAACGCAGGTCGAGCGAGACAGCGCGCATGACGAGCTGTGGTGCTTCGACACCAACAACATGCCCAAAAGCGGCGAGATGCAGCCTATGGACGCTGCCATGTGGGGCAGGGCATACGTCGAACTCAGCGATGATTCGCTGTGGCCCGCCTATATGCGCTGGTGCTACGACGTGCTTGATGCGTCCGAGCCACCAGAGGTTACGCGCTTTAGGCAGGCTTACCAGGGCGAATACGGCTCGATTGCCGACTTCGGCTGGGAGCAATACTGCGAGCTCAAGCCCACCGAGGGCATGACCGACGAACAGGAGCGCTACTTCGACTACGAGCAGTGGCTGCGTGACCTGGAGATGGACTACCACGTGCTGCCTGCAATGAAAGTGGGGAGCGTGTGGGTCTTCGACGCGGTGGTATAGCTCTTGCGCAGCTTGCTGACAGCGTATTTAATGACGGTGTACAGATTTCACCGGATCTAAGGAGCGGCGCAATGCCCAGCCCTCAGGAACTCAACCGCATGCTGCGTGACCTGCAGAACCTACTGCCACAAATCGCTGGCGCCATCGTCGCAATCATCACCGCCATCGTAATGATCGTGCAGGCAATCAACCCATCTCTCCCCGAGGGTGACAAACCCAAGAACCCAGGCCCCAGCATTGATAACGCTGCTTCGAAAGAAGAGTCGATGTGGGACCTGTGCGGTAGGACCTGGAACCTGCTGAGCCCGGCTGATGTCGGCGTCAACGGCAAGACCTTCAAGAACGGAGTTGTGTCGAGCGGCCGCGATGCCGCCCCATCTGGGATCCAATGCTACGTGGACAAGAAGTACAGTGCTGTTTCCTTCACTCTCACACGTGATGAACTGCACTACGTCAACGATGACGCAGAGGTAAAGGTCGGCATCGACCTCGACGAGACCAATTCCCGTGAGTACACGCTACGTAAGGGCCAGGAGACCCAGGTCACCCTTCCACTTAATGGTGTATCCAGCTTCGGTATCTACTTCAGTGGTGGCGAGAACGACGGCAAAGGCGGCGCAGCCTACGGCTTTAAGTTCTACCGCTAACCCGTAGACCCAGGCACGTCAGAGCAGTAACCCCGTGAGGAACATCCTCACGGGGTTTTGTTTTGCTCGGCCTACTCCCCGTCGAGCTCGCCCATCTCCTTCGCCGTAGCCATGATGTCCGCCAGCGCCGAAATCACGCCTTCAAGCATGTCCTTGTCGCTGGAGAGCAGTGTATCGATCCGGGTTCGCTCGTCAATACCACTCAAAATCGCCTTGGTTGCTTCGGTCTTGAACTTCTTCGAGCGTTTCAGCTGTGCAGCAGAGTTTGTCTTGCCCAGCTTCACCGCCTCCGGAGCCTGTGACAGTGTGCCCCACGCTGCAACGATCATCTGCGCTGTCGCTGAGTTACCAACCTCGACACCGGCCATCGAGAAGAGGTTATTGACCTTCTCCACGACCTCATCGAAGGTGGCGCGCAGCGGCGTCGACTCGTCCCCGATTGTCGGGTCGAAGTTGGGGGCAACTAGGGGATCAGTGCTTCCTTCGGTGAGTGACCTATCGACCTCAATCTCCTTCTCCCTGATCGCGACACCGGCCAGTGTGATGCCTTCCGCGAAATCTTCATCTACTTCGTCCTTGTCGGCGGTCAGGTGGAGCACGCGCTCCAGCACCGCGCACAGCATCGCACGTTTGGACATTGTCACGTCACGAAATGCGACGATCTGGCTCAAGAACTCGTAGGCGCGGCGGTACTTGCGCACGTTCGACTTGAACGCCGTTGCGTGGGCTCTTGCTTCCTTGTCGCTATCGCGCGCTGCGCGCCAGCGCACCACGATAGGGGCTGCTGCCCCTCGCAGCTTCTCGGAGTCAGAGCCTGCCATGTAGGCCTGCGCCACAGCCTCCATCTCTGCCTCGGTGTAATAGCCCGCAGTGTCAATCTCATCAGCGAGATTGTGCAGCGTATTGGGGTCAACACCCTTCTCGATGAAGGCTTTGCCGTAGAAATCCTTGAAGTCGGCCACGATGCTTGCCGGGTCGTTTGCAAAGTCCACGACCATCGGCACTGGCTTGTTCGGGTAGATCCTGTTCAACCGCGACAGTGTTTGCACAGTGGCTACGCCAGACAGCTTCTTGTCGACATACATCGCGCACAGACGTGGCTCATCGAAACCGGTCTGGAACTTCTCCGCGACGATGAGCACCCGGTAAGGCAGATCATCGTCCTTGAACGCGCGCTCCACATCAGAGACACCATTGATGCCGACCTCGGTTACTGGTTCTGCGTAATCATCCACCTTGATGGAGTCGGAGAAGGCCACCAGGGACTTGAAGTCATAGCCCTTTTCGTTGATGTACTTGTTCATCTCTGCAGACCAGCGCACAGCAGCTTGGCGCGATGACGTCACAACCATCGCACGCGCCTTGCCGTCCAAGTGATGCACTACGTTGCGTTTGAAGTGCTCAACAACCACCTGCACCTTCTGTGCAATCGCCGTTTCGTGAAGGCGCACGAACTTGGTGATGTCGCTGACGGCTTCACCAACATTGACCTCCTCAGTGCGGCCGAGCTCGTCTCGCACCTCAGCAAACATGCCATAGGTGGAATAATTGCCTAGCACATCGAGGATGAAGCCCTCTTCGATGGCCTGACCCATCGGGTACAGGTCGAACGGTTCCGTTTCGCCGGTCGAGGGATTCTTGGTGCCAAATAGCTGCAGCGTCTTGGCCTTCGGAGTCGCAGTGAGCGCCACAAACGACATGTTGCCCGCCAGCGCGATGGCCTCTTGTTCGAGAGCAAGGAGGTCTTCTGCGCTGTAATCTTCGTCCGGCTCCAGTTCGACGTTGGTCAACAGCTTGCGCAGCGACGAGGCGGAATCGCCCGTCTGCGACGAGTGCGCCTCATCAGCAATCACACACCAGGACCGCTCCGACAGATCGGCCTGCCGCAGCTTCTCCAGCACAAACGGGAAGGTCTGCAACGTACAGGTGATGATGTGGCCACCCTCTTCAATGGCTTCTGCAAGCTGCTCAGACTTCGCGCCAGAGCGCTCACCCACGCTGACGATAAGCCCCAGCGAGCCACCGAGCATCTGGATGTCGTGGCGCACGTTGGTGTCCAGCACATTGCGGTCAGTGACCACGATGATCGAGTCGAAGCTTTTGGTGCCATCCGGCTGGTACTGGCGGATCAGCCTGTGCGACAGCCACGCGATGGTCAGCGTCTTGCCTGAGCCCGCAGAGTGCTGGATCAAATACTTTTGCCCCGGCCCATGAGCCAACACGTCGCGTGAGACACGCTCTACTGCCCGTAGCTGGTGGTAGCGCGGGAAAATCAATCTGCCACCTGGGGTGCCGCGCTTCGGCTTCGCATCGGGCGACCACACCGCGAAATCTCGCAAGATTCGCAGGAACTGTCCCCGCTCAAGCACTTCCTCCCAGAGGTAGTGCGTCTCTGACTTGTCCTCAACGGGAGGGTTACCCGCGCCCTCGTTGAAGCCCTTGTTAAAGGGCAGGAACGAGGTTTCAGCTCCCTTGAGCTCCGAGGTCATGTAGACCTCCTCGTTAGAGACTGCGAAGTGGACAAGCGCTCGCCCTGGGAGAAGCACACGGCGGTTCGCAGAGGGCTTGCGGTCATCGCGATATTGCTGTCGCGCAATCGCCACTGCCTGCGTGTTGTCTGTTTTCAGCTCCATGGTCACCACGGGGATGCCGTTGACGCAGAGTACGAGGTCAAGCGTCTCGTTGCCTTGCGTATCGAAATGCACCTGGCGTAGTACGCGCAGGATGTTGGCATCAGCTTTGGCCTGCGTGGACTGCACGTTCGGGTTAGCAGGTGGGAACGCCACCATGGGCCCGAACTTGGAGTTTCGCGTTGCGGTGTAGTTGAAGCCCTCACGCAGCGTGCCGAGCAAGCCGCCGAGCGTCTTGCCGGACTGCGGGTCCTTGCGCGTCTTCGACTCCAAACGGTTGGCTACGTGCTCCAACAGCTTGCGCTCTGCCACCTCACGAGAGACATCGGTGGCGTCTGCTGGAACAGCCTTTTCGTACTCCTTCGGGTACTGAGTCTTCAGCCAGCCCAGCACGTCGGCAGGGTAGAGGGCCAGGCGACGATCCCAACCGTTGTCCTTCTCGCCCTCGACATACGCCCAGCCGTGTTGTGCCAAACCCTTGCAGATGGCTGTTTCAAATTCTTCTTCGCTAGTAATCTTCGCCATCGTGGGCCTCCGTGAGTTCTGGAATGTCGATTTGGCCGGTAACTGCTGCTGTAATCAACGCGCTGCGACGTTCTGCTAGAAGTACTCGCAGCTCTTGAATGTCAGAGAGCATGGAGTCGATTTCAGCTGTGTCACGCTGGATACCTTCAATAACAGCACGACGATCATCCTCTTCCGTCAACCAAGGCAGGCGCATGCGCATCAAATTGTCCGCAGTCAGCTTCGGCTGTGCACTTCCAGTTATGAACCCCTCGATATTCGTCAACGCAATGCCCAACGCAGCTAACTCATAGCTCCAGGGTGCACGTTCCCGTAACACATGGGCGTGGTTATTCACCCAGAAGTCTCCTTCTGCCAGAAACGCAATCGGTTGACTACGTGCCATCAGATTTGCTCCATCTTCAGAGACCAGAAGACGTTTGGTATCAAGCCAAATAGGTTCCGTCACGTGATCAATCACGCCACTAGCCCCGTAGTACGGAATATCTCCGGCCATCTCCTTCCGGTCAGCTGACTTCACCGGGACCCGTAGGTTGTCTTCGGACTCGAAAAGTAACGCAACCGCGATTTGTTCCACCTTCGGATGCTCAAGCAGAGCCAGTGCACCGATATTGCGTTTGCGCTCGCCCAACAACGCTTCCATCTCATCTAAGTCTGCACTCATGGCGTCGATCTCGGCTGTCTCGCGGTCGAGATAATCGGAAATGAGCCGTTGTTCACTAAGACTTGGAACATCTACATACAACTGGGAAAGATCGGTTGCGGTCATGCTGGGTACGGCAGTGTTAGTAGACAATACCTCGAGTGGGGCGGTCGTAGCCCAGTAATGTATGAACCGAGGGTCTACATCCGGACCGGGGACGGTGTAGTACATAGTGTCCACTGTCCAGAAACGGCCGTCCACAAGCAGCGGTTTATCAATCGTTCCCTTTCGGCCAAACAAGATAGAAGGGCCATCATGCAGATAGCTGTTTGCTCGTTTGAATTCTCCGCCTGAGCCAAATACAGGATAACCCCCATCGACAACCTCAACTTCTTTCGCATCCTGGCCATTGCGGAATTGCACTAGCGTTCCAAGGCGCCTTCGGGTCCAGCCCTCGCGATGAGTTCTCTTCTCAAAATCAAATGCTGAGATCACCCCCGCACCTCCGCAAACTTCTCAGCAAGACGGCCCATGACATTTGCCAAATCAGCGTCAATCTCGGCTAGATCGCGTGGCTCCACCGGCTTGTAGAAAATGCGCTTGAATGGAATCTCGTAGATGGTCTTGCTGTCCTTCTCATCCCAGGTGACTCCAGGTGCAAACGGGAGCACTTCACGTGCCATGTGTTCATCCACATCTTCGCTCAGCGCAATACGCTCTGTCATCGAGAACGACGTGTCCAATACAGTCTTCCCTTTTCGGTTCACGCTCGGCTCTGCTGCTTCATCGGGAACGCCTACAGCAGCCTGAGCGACGTCGATAACGCTTACAGGCATCTTCTCCCCACGACGGGCAGCAGCGACCTTCAGCGCCTCAGGAAGCGCGTTGTAGGTGCTGTCTTTGCACTCTTCGAGGATGTCAGCGTGGACCGGCTTTGCGCCCTTGGCAGCCAACACAGCCTGCTTCGCTTGCTCAGTCACCTCTACACGCAGACGAGCCTGCTTGGTGACCTTGACGTCACGGAAGGTGAAATCTTCTGCGGTCATGATCCTGGACATCTCAGTGTCTGCGAAGCCTTCGTACTCTTCGAGGATGCGTTTACGCCCCGCGTCCCCGATTACGCGACGCTTGAAGCCCATCGACTTACCCATTAGCTCCCACTGCTCAGAAGCATCAATGAGCTGGATAAAGCCCTTGCGGTGGTCCTCCTTGTTCGTGTCCAAGATCCAGACATAGGTCGAGATGCCGGTGCCGTAGAACATCTCCGTCGGCAGCTGGATGATCGCGTCCACCAGATCGTTGTTCAACAGGTAGGCACGAATACCGTCTGGACCCTTGCCGCCAACGAACAACGGCGAGCCGTTAGAAACCACAGCGCCACGCCCACCAGAACCGTTTGGCCCCGCCGGCATCAGCTTGCTTGCTACGTGGGCCAAGAACAGCATCTGGCCGTCCGTCTTCGACGGCAAACCATGTGAGAAGCGGGAACCAGGCTCCTTCGCTTGCTCCTTCACCGAGTTCAGCTGGAGACTCCAGTCGCCGCCGAACGGTGGGTTGGACAGGATGTATTCAAACTGGTCATCCGCGTAGAGGTCTTCGAGCAGCGTATCGCCCTTTTTAATGGCGTCTGCGTCACCACCCTGAATGAGCAAGTCAGCCTTGCCGATGGCGTAGCTCATGGCCATCAACTCCTGGCCCGCCATGTTCACCTCAATGTCGGGGTTGAGCTCCTTGAGCGCGCGCTCAGCAACCAGCAACATGCCGCCCGTACCTGCAGTCGGGTCGTACACAGTGCGAGATGCACCAGCTTTGGTAAGCCCCACATCGTCAGAGGCGAAGAGGATGTCCACCATCAGGCGGATAGCGTCACGTGGGGTATAGAAATTACCCGCTGCCTTGCCCTTCTTGTTGAAGGACCGATACATGACGTCCTCGAACAGGTCGCCCATCTGGTGATCGGGCAGTACTTCCTGGCTCATGTCGATCTTTGCGAAGTGCTTGATCACTGCCCAGAGACGGCCAGCATCGTCAAGCTTCTTCATTCGGTCGCCAAACTCGAAGGCGTCCCAGATGTCGCGGATGTTGGGGGAGAAGCCCGCGATGTACTCCATCAGCGTGTCGTAGACATCGGAGTCCACCTTTGAGATGGAAACGAGCGAGTGTTGTGATGCGTTGTAGAAGGGAACATCGTGGCCGTCGATATTCCCGACCTCCCAGGCGATCATCTCATCGCTTCGACCATGCTTCTTCAGTTCATTGACCTTGGCGCGCACAACCTCTTTGGTGGGCTCCAAGATGCACTCAAGTCGTCGCAGCACGGTCATGGGAATGATGTAGTCGCCATAGTCCTCTTCTTCCACAATGTGGCGGAGGTACTTGTCGGCGGTGTCCCACACCGCCGTTTGGTTCAGATTTACGGTACTCACGTACGTTTTGTCCTTCATTTTGAGATTGAATACTTGCTGGTAATGCTAATTGGTGCTTTGACACCGGGGGAGAGCGTTCGAACACATGAACCGCCTACTCTCCTAAATCGCCCATGTTTGGCTGATTAGCGTCGCCCGTGGAGCTGTGGTCTTGCGCCTTTTGCTGGCGCATCAGCTCAGCTAACTGGCGTGCACGCGATTCCGGTGCCGAGCTTGCGGCAATGCTCTGCATCTTGCGCCATTGGGCCTCACGCTGTTCACCCACAGTGAGCTTCGCGCGGCTTTCCGCCAGCCGGAGTAAGAGACCATCCTTTGCCAGCGGGTCTTTGGCCTTTTCTCGCGCCACCTCACGTCGAATTGCTTGTTGACGGTAGGCGGCAAAGTCGCCTTCCAGGCCTTTTTCCTTGAGGTACTGGTACTCCAGGTTGTTCATCGACAAGATGATGGCCTCGTCCATGTCATCGACGTTGACCGCGTCTGCAAGGTCCTGGATAGCTTCCAGGCTCGCCCGTGCTCGTGCTTCAGCTTGCTCAGCTGCTGTGTTGGCTTGCTTAGCAGCGGTTCTTTCCTGCGCGGCAGCTGTTCTGTCCAGTTCAGCAGCTCGCTTGGCCTGTTGCGCAGCTTGGTAGTCCTGCTCAGCAGCTTTCCTGTCCAGCTCGGCAGCTTCTTTAGCGTCATCAGCTTCAGCGTTGGCTATCCGTGCAGCGGCTCTGTCTTTCTCCGCCTCAGCCTTGACCTGGTCGGCCTCAGCACGCAGCTTGGCAGCTTCTTCCTCGGCCAGCTTCAGTCCTTCTCGCTTGCCCTCGTCTTGAGCACGCTTGCGCAGGGCGGGCAGCTGTTTCAGCTCCGCATTGAGATTCTTTTCGCCCACCCGCAACGCCTCGGCAGCATTTAGCTGTTCCAGCTCTGTTCGGAATTGTTCTTGGTCTTGTTTCTCACGGAACTTGTCGCCAAGGGCGATCATCTTCTCTTGCAGCTTGAGCACCGTGAGTTGCTCCTTAGGCAAATTCGGGCGCTTATTGTCCACACGCTCAAACGTGGCGTCGTAACCGGCTTCACGCAATCGCTCACGGATCTCGTCGTGCTTCTTCGAATACTGGGCTTGGGCTTGGGTGCGCTGCTTGCCAACCTCAAAATTTGCCACACCGTGAAACTCGCGCGAGCCAATTTTGCGTTCATATCTGCCGTCGGGGTGAGTAACACCTTCGCCTAAAGCCGAGCCGATTATTTGAATATGAAAATGGCCTTCATCGACATGCAATGACGTCATCGCCCAATTTCCGTCGTTGAACATTGACTCGCCATAATCGGCACAGATACTCAGTAACTCAATAGTTTTCTCGTAGCGCTCATCGATGGTTTCCCGCCACTTATCAACATTCTCTTGCGCTTCATTAATTAGTAAATCCGCAGCTTCATTACGGAAATTGGCGCCGACATATTTGTCGAATTTCCCGTCGCGAATCATCTGGGCCAAAGGCTGAGTTTCGTTTTCCAGATATTCTTTCGCGCCTTGTTCAAATGTCTCGTGGAACATCGACCAAGCGGGACCGGTAAATTCCGGGTCGAGCATGAAAATCACTTCCATGGCCACGGAAGTGTTTTTGCGAAGCTTCTTCACTTCACGGTATCTATCCCACTTCTTTTCGTAGTGCCATGTTTTTGCAAGCGCTGTTCTCTCATCAATGAAATTCACCACATCATCAATGGGAGTCTTTCCCCCTAACCGTTTGCGCCCGCCGTTTTCATCGGGAACCCATGTCTCATTGAACTGGGTGAGAAACTGGTTGATGTTCGGATTTGAGTGATTGACCCTTCTGCCAGATTCCTTCTCGGTGTCGCGTGCGTCATGTAACACACGAGCACGCAATTCGCTACGTGGCACTCCTTGCCATCGCAGCGGTGTCGTGTAGCCAGATGCTACTGCCATGATCGGCTCCTTGTTTTCTCCAGGTGGTCCTTACCGTCGTTGTGTTTTGGGTCTGAAGTTGTTCCTTTGACTTCGATGCCCGCTACCAGTGGTATCCAGCCAACTCCTGCGGGCAGGGGCGAGCCTGATCCAGCTGGGGCCCTATCCGACTTCGTCGGCCCAGCTGCATCCGCCTCACCCAAGTGCGCGCCCTGACATCCCCGGCCATGACAGCACTGGGCCTGGCCCGTCTGTCATGTCGGTGCTGCAGGGCCGCGCACAACCTAGGAGCACCTTTGATTGAGCCAGGTTCCGTACCTCACTGCGTTCGGCCTAGCTCAATCCTAGGTGCTCCTAGGTTAACACACTAACCTAGGAGGCGCTAGCGCGCCGTAATATTCCTAGGTTGTGTGCCCTTGCAGGGGGCTACCGGCTGCCGCCGGAGGGCACCCACAGGCCACACTGCGCCCCCGACACTGCATGTGTTCGTGTCGGGGGCTTGGTGGCGCTGTGCGTGCCTGAGTGGGCCCAGTCGGGCCCAGCACTGCGCGCACTCGTGTTGGGCCCTTTGTGGGCATTGGAGCACCGACCGCGCCCGCCCCGGGCGCTCGTGGTGCATGGCGATCCTGACGGGGCAATGGAGCTTGCCCCCGACCACATTTGGTCACCCCAGGACATGTACGACAACCAGTGAATGTGTCGTTGTCGCAGATCTGCCACAATTCGTGGTGAAAATGTCACGATCTGTTGTGTAAACCAATGAAAAATGAATGAAATTTCTCGAGAAATTTCATTCCACTTCAGCTTCGCGGTGTGAGCACACCGATTTCGGCAACATTTGTCGAGAAAATGGCACAATCTGTCGCGAAAAAGGATGAAAAATGAACGAAATTTTCATTCATTTTCAAACACACGCCTCACGCGGGCGGGTGCCGATGTTGCCCATCCGGGGCCAGTATGCGCAACAAAATGTCGCCAATATGAACAACATATTGGCGACAAATGATAGGTTCTCGTTATGCAGAACACCGGGTAATTCTAGTCTGCATAACACTTGGCCCAATTATCTCCGGGGTTTGACGCATCCGCGATAACGGATACAGAAACGACGCTGTCTGAGGCATCCAATAACGTCGGCGGGATGAATTCAAACGTCATTGCCTCAAGGACCGCATTTCGATACTCGTCTGCTTTGTCTTTTGGCGCCGACAGAACAATTTCATCGTGCGCGAATATTCGAATTCGCTCCACCACTTCCATCGGCATTTTCATCAACGCTGTAGTGAACACATCACGCGCCGTGCCTTGTCCGTATGCGGCAGGAGCTTGTGTGTAAACGTTATTCTCATTTACCCGCACACGTCGACCAAAACCAGTTGTAATAAAACCATCGCGTTTTGCAATTTGGCGCAATTGGGTCTTGAACTCATCCAGTTTGGGATATCGCTTAGCAATATCCCCCAACAGTGCCTGAGTTTCCGCGAGCGGTATGCCAATATCCTGAGACAGTCGATTTGGTCCCGCGCCGTAGTTGATGGCGTGTGCCACCTTCTTGGCATCGGCACGGCGAGACGGGTCCGCCCACAGCTGCTCGGCTAGCGATGTGTAGTAGTCCACACCTGGGGCAAAGTGAGCCAGATACGCCTCATCCTGCGAACCAACAGCCATCACGCGAGCGTCAATCTGCGCAAAATCGAACGCGATGAGCACTTCATCCTCGCTATCCGGCAAGATCACGCTGCGCTGCGCCAGCAAGCGCGCATCGCGCTTTCCAAACACGTTCAATGCTGGCGCCGTGGTGGAAAAACGACCCGTAGACTGTTCCGGCTTGACCTCAGGGCGTACTACACCTTCAGCGTCGATATGGCTGAGCAGATTCGCTGCGGCCGGCACCTCCATTGCCTCAGCGATGCGGTGCGCAATGTCCCGGGCCTCAGGGTGGGCGGCATCATTTCCAGCTACATCCAGCAAAAACTCCCGTCGCAACGACGGTTCACCAGTGGTGTTCGTTGGCACCACAACACCAAAGCGCAGTAGGAGATCCGCTATCTGTCGCTTCCCAGCTACGGTTGCCCATGGCATCTGAGAGGCTTTGCCGTCACTACGCACCGTCGTCACGCCATACTTGGTGCTCAACATCTGCGCCACATTTTCACGACGGGCAGCTGCATGCTCAGCCACGTAGTTCGCCTCTTCAACATTGACAGACACCCCGGTGCCGTTGGCAACTGAGACCCGATACAGACGCTGGTGCTCTTCTACTGCGTATTCATCACACGCCAGCGTCCAATACAGCTGCTTGAGCTGCTCCATGTCTGTCTTCCCAGTAAGCCCATAGCGGCGCACAAGAGCCGCGACATCATAGCCGCGCCCCTGCGCCGGTGGATCACACTGACGCGCCAACACAAGCACGTCGCGCACCCTGCCCTGATCGATTGCGGAGCCGACATCGAAACCGTGAGCTGCAAGTACGCGCGCTGTATCCCCGAAGAAGTCGTAGGTGACCAGGCGGTCAGCACCCTCAAGAACCGCAACGAGAGAGGGTATATCGACCGTCTTCACCGGGTTGCCGACTGTTGTGTAACTCGCGCTACCGTCAGGATTGAGCATGAAATACACGACCTGCAAGCCCTCACGAGTGCCGTCGATGTCGACAATGGCACCTTCGTACAACTCTGCCTGTGCAGCTTCAAATCTGACAGGTGCTTCATCGGTGCCTTCAGCCATGCTCGCTGTAAGACCGAAGTAATCCTCCCAGCTCATGAAACGAGGTCCTTGAACACTACATGGAGCGGGCTCAACAGGACCGATCACCGAGGCAGGCACACCCATGTGCGTGACCGGCAGCTGGTCTCCAGCTGCCACCTCGACCTCTTGGGCCTGTTCAACCTGGGCATCTGGGTGCACGCCGATGGGCTTGAGCTCACCAATTTCCGGTCGCACGAGCGGCATTGAGATGGTTTGGCTGATGTGCTCAAGCTGGAAGTTCGCGCGCCCTCGCGCATTACTCACCAGCACAATGCGAAAATCTCCACGCCAACGACCTTTCGCACGCTTGTAAAGCCTGGTCAACTGTGCCGGTGAGATTTCGATTGGCGAATCATATGGCGGGTAGACGTCTTCCCTTTCGTACTTCGCTTTCATCATGCTCCGGCACACGTCGCCTGAGGTAAATGGCTTCAGACCAAACCCGTTGTCAGAGAGCCACTCAAAGTGCGCGCGCCATTCCATCTCAGCTGTGTCGTTTTCCAAACGCTGCTCCAACACGTGGTCGAAGAGGCCGTTGAACCCAGCCATCTCCATCACACCTTCAATGATGCGCTGCCACTGCTCGAAGGAGGCCATCTTGAAGCCTGAGGTACCAAGCGGCTTGCCGCGCTTGTACCAAGCGCGAATCAGCGTCAGATACGCAGCCATCAACTCACGTCGGTGTTCAAGCGTGAAGCCCTCAAGATCGTCAATTTCAAAATCGGTGCGCTGCGTTGGATTGCCCTCGTAGTAGAGGTTGATGAGCAGCGTGCGCCTGCCCACGTCAGCAGAAAAAGCGAGGTTGTTGCCCGTTGCATACACTGTCGCCTTGTTGTGCAACGTTGGTGTGTTATTGGTGCGCAACTCACGATCAGACCACGTCGAAGAGGTCACGAACGCGTTGAGCACACGCGAATACAGATCTTCTGTGACCTCATCGAGCACGATGTGGCTGCGCCCTGCCATCAGGTCGGAGGTGAGTTTCTTGCGCATCTCTTCTTCACTTTCGGTAAAGACGCTCATCACTGCTTCCGTGCCGAAGTTGATGAGGCTGAACACGCCCAGGAGCTTGCCCTTGCCGATACCCTCGCTGATGCCGTTGAGCGTGAAGATCGGTGACGTCGGCACTATCGGCCTAATCATTGGTGTCATGCACGCGGCAATCGCTCGCATGCGGTCAGATTCTTCCTTGAACGCGAAGTCCACCAGGGGTTTGAGAATCCAGTTGCGTGCATTTTCGATGTCTTCATCCGTTGGGTCATCCGGCACGTAGAGGTCAACCAACTCATCAGCCAAGTTCACATAGAGCTTGGTCACTGGGTCATACCCAGGCTTGGTGACGATGGTGCCATCAGGGTGCACAATCGGCACAGTGGTCACACCACGAATCTCCGGGAACGGCTCATAGCCTTTCATCACGGCCCGGAAGGTCTTGTCGGAGATTTCCTGTTCTTGTGGACGGCCATCCTTATCGGGCCGATAGGGGAAGCAGGAGCTGGCGATAAAACGCACCAAATCGCCTGTTTCAAGCGCAGACATGGTGACGTTGCCGTCAACGCCTGAGACGCGCACAAAACCCTTGTCACCCCGGTAGAGTGCAGGCAGTTTGTCGCCGTCGCCCTTGAACTCTTCGAGCAACGCTTCATCCAACTCGCGGATCGTGGACGCTGCGCCAAGCGAGAGGTCAATCCAGCGCTTACCCTCTTGCTCGGTCAAGTTCGTTCGTGGTCGCTGATCCGCTGGTCGCTTATCCGCTGTCTGAAGGACGTTGCGCAGGTAGACCGGTCGCGTCTTCACGTCGCGCAACTGCAGCAGATCATCGATGCCAGCCTTGCCAGCACCTAAAAGCCTGGCATATCGCACACTGGTCGCACCGCTGAGCTCGCAAGCTTTACCGAGTGCAAGTGCACCGTCGTAAACCATCGCATTTGAAGCCGCATCCGCATCGGGAATGATGATGACCTCATATCCTGCGACGATGTCGAGGTGAGTGGTTGGGCCTGAGACGGCGTCTTTCCAGCCGTAGATGCCGGCAATGCGCAGCACTGCGACATCTGTATCGGCATAGGAATCAACAGCAAGTGCTTGTTTGGTGCCCTCTGCAATCACTACGCGACGTGTCATGCCAGGGACGATGCCTCGCACAACCGGCAACTTCGGAGACATCACCCCTGAGCTCTTCGCAGGGGAGACATACTTCATGAGTTTGCCGTCTGCTGACGGGATCGGCTGCGCAGGCTTCATCTGGAAGGTTTGAGCGCCGTCAGCCTCAACCATCGGAAAGACAAGCGCCGGGAACACGCCCTTGTGTTTAGCGTAGTGTCGCAAACATTCAGGCAGGTCATCTGCACATGCTGCGGTGTACACACCGCAGGAATCGATCACTGCATCGGTGATTGCTGATGTGCGCAGCTGATCACGGTGATCTTCTGACAAATAGGGTGCGCAGGCTTGACTATCAATTGCACAAGCACTATCGTAGGACGTGCTAGCAGCCTTTGAGTCAAGCCCACCGGTCCCCACCGTGGGCTTTTCTTCTGTCATGGGACGATTACGCCTCTTTCTCGAAATACGTCAAGGAGCAGGCGAGTCTGAAACTCGTTCATCTTCGGCGCACGCGATGCGATGCCGTGGGCGAACTGCAGAACACGGGTGTTGTCCACCGACATATCAATGCCGTAGTAGGTGCACAACGGCTCGAAGAAGATGTGCAGTTGACCGTCGACCTCGACGGCAGGAAGCACGCCTGCAGCGACAAGCGCTTCCAAATGGGACTGCGTCTCATCGACGAACACGGCAGCTTTCGCAAGCGGCAGTACCCGCTCGCCCTGGTGGGCAACGGGTCCGCTGATGACATCTAACCGAGTCACGACTCGCTCCTTGAAACTTGAACGTTGTGGTCGCTGTCACGGTTGTAATGGGGTGGGCCGAAGCCGAAAAGTCTGCCGTAGACAGTGTTCTTCAGTGTACGCGGTCTGATTGCAATTCTCAATAGCACTAGACAACCTGCTGTGCTGTTGACTTGTTGAGACACGAAGCGATTGCTTGTGTGAACTAGGAGTGTGGGTTTGCAATACGTTGCTGCAGGTGGGAGACGGGGCAACTACTGCACTGTTGAGAATGTTGAGAAAAATGGCAAATTCTGTACGGAGCTGCTGGCGAAGTGCTATCTTTTCTAGTAATTTTTGGTACGTATCGCGCTAATATTTCAAAACGCACAGACGAAACAAACGAACACAAAGCTTTTTCCCTGTCAGTGGCACTCGAAAACAGCGATTTTTGTCATTTTTCTCAACATTCTCAGCACTGTGCCCGCGTAATGTGCTTCTGACCTGCATTGTTACAAACCTCACCCGCAGCCCTTTTGGGCTGATTTCACCCAACAACCGGCTTTTTCACCCAACACAGCCCACCTTCTGCGACTTAAGCGAGGGAGGAACACATCAGCAGGTGGCGGGTTAAGTAGGCGACGATTCGATTATTGCGAATGAGCTAGATAGCGGCGCTCAGCCGCCCTCCAATCGATCTGCAGATACGGTGCCAACCTGTATTGTTGACAACGGTGCTGCCCGCACTGCCTCATGTGCAGTAGACTCGCGCCTGAGGTTGACAGCGCTGCCAACGCCAGCTATATAACAATCAACAGCACCCCCGGTAGAACTTCTACCGGGGGTGCTGTTCTCTATACCTAGCAGTAGCTGTCGATCCAATTTTCTAAGTCTCTTACTCTGTACAGCACTTTGCTGCCTACCTTCAGATACTTCGGTCCAGTGCCATCTGAGCGCATGTTAGCCAGAGTCTTGACACTCAAGCCCACAAACGACGCCGCATCTTCTGTGTTCACGGCATAGACAGGCACTGCATCTACGTCTACAACACGCAGCGTCTTCACGTCTTTTGACATGGGAAAATCACTCTCTGTAGATCCAAGAGTGCCCACGTCATCTCGCTGGCAGTACGTCTACTGTGTGCCCAGCACCGGTTGCTTTACTCTTCTGCCGTGCTCGTTCACACCCAACCGCTGGTGCTCACACGGCAACTCGGCTCCTACATCGAGCGCGGGCGAGTGGCCACCTCGTTGTCCCCGCACTGGCACTAGAGCATTGTGCTCACACGAGACTGTACATCCTTACGGTTCCCAGTGCTACCCGCACTTCCCGCTACAAAACAACAACGTACCCTTTACTGTTTTGCTAGTGCACAGGTAGAATATGTCGCATGAGCACAACACAGAAAACAAAGAAGGGTGCACCACGCACGAAGATAGCTCCCGGTGAGCACTCAATTGACCGCGTAGCGGTGCAATCGAAACCAGGTGGCGTCAAGGTCATCCGTTGGCAAGGCAGGCTTCCTGACGGCAGGCTCATCCCACGGCAGAAGACGGAGATGACCACGCGCTCAGAGCGTGCAGTTCGCGACAAGGCGAAAGCCAAGTGGGAGGCTATGGTGCAAAGCCAGCATTCCACCGTCGAGATCACGATGGCGATGACCCGCTATATCGATGACGTGGTTTCGCCTGCGCTTGAGCAAGCACTGGCATCCGAGCAAATCAAACCGATGACGTACAAGCGCCATGTTTTGTCGCTGAAGCACCTCCGCAGCGCTTTTGACGGCTACAGCATCGGTGATGCTGTGCGTTTTAGAACCATGGAGCGCGCGCTGATCGACATTGCCTACGCCCACGGGCAGGAGTCAGCACGTCAGTGTCGTGGAGTCCTATCGAAATACATCCTCGGTTCGCTTCGTCGTGATGAGCTCATCCAGGGCAACCCGTTGGCAGGCATGTCCATCGATCTACCGAAGGTGAAGAAGACCACCAAGGGATCTTCCGGAGACGTCACCCTGACGCGAGATGAGTACGACCGAGTGGTGGAGCACTTGCTTGAGCGCGACACGACAGTGCCGCTGCCACCGGGAACCGACAGGCGCGGTTCGTCAATTAGACTGCACCAAAACATCGTGCGCGCAGCACTCATCCAAGCCGGTATCGGACTTCGCATCGGTGAAGTCGTGGAGCTGCGTTTTCGCGATATGGCGGTCGATGCAGACAATCACATGCTTGCCCCAGTTAGCCCAGAGAAGTCCAAAACGCATCGGGGCCGAAACGTCCCCTTGGTCAACCCTCGTATCGAGGAATACATCGCCAAGCTTGCGCGCTCTAGCAATCCAGATGACTTGATCGTCGGTGCGCCAGCTGATCCGACAAAGGTGTGGGACTCCAACGCGGCCAGTAAAGCTGCCACCAAGCTTTTCAAGGACATGGCCAAGGTGCTCAACATGCCGAAATTGGCGCAGATGACGTCGCACTCCTGGCGTGCCACCCTCAACACCTTGACCGCCCCCTTCATCCCGCTCGAAGTACGCGCTGCGTACTTCGGCCACTCGGAGGAGGTCAATATCCGCTACTACACGGACATGACAGCGGTGGATCTGATGCGCGGTGCGCTGCAGTCCCAAACGGATGCCGACGATGCCGCTGAGTCGGATGGAGACTCCCAGACGCCTCAGCCGCGACTCACCGTCGTGACTGAGGAGGAGCCATCCGCCGATGACCCCGACATTGCGGTCTAATGGGGTGCTCTTGCCTGCTTCAAATCGTCCCTATAAGCGTCCCTATAGATGCGGGAGGCACAGGATTCCCTAGAGTTCCCTAGGGTTCCTGCCCCTATTAAAAGTCCAGCTCACAGGGGATAACTTGCCAGGGTATCGAGCTTGATACTAGTAACCCAGAGGTCGTTGGTTCGAATCCAGCCCCCGCTACCAACGTGATTGCAACCCGGTCAGAGAGAAATTCTCTGGCCGGGTTTTTGCATGCTGGGTTTAGCCTGAGCTCTGGTCTCGGTAGTGAAATTGGTAGTGAGCTTAGGCTCTAGTATTTCGAGTCGGTGTGTAGTCGGCCGCAGACAGCGGACTTTAGGTTAAGCTCCGAGCTCTGGGAATCCTATTGGCGTGTGCTGCCACCGTCTGGTCGCAAAGTCGTCCAGAGACTTGGAACATCCGTATTTCACAGAAATTCAACGAGCTGGATCAGGGACTTTCACATGGACAAACGACAATTAGCATCACGCATCTGGGAGTCCGCCAACACCATGCGCTCCAAGATCGAGGCGCAGGAGTATAAGGACTACATTCTCGGCTTCATCTTCTATAAGTTCCTCTCCGATCAGGTTGAGCAACTCATGTACGCCAACGACGTGGAACCTGACGAACTGGCCGAGGCGCTCGTCGAAGACGACGCAGAGACAGTGGAGTTCGTGCAGAACCGCTTGGGCTACTTCATCTCGTACGACAACCTCCACTCGACGTGGCGCGCTGCAGGCAGTGACTTCAACGTCGCTGATGTGCGTGATGCGCTTGCAGCATTTGACCGCCTCATCCTGCCGAGCCGTGCCCACGTGTTCAAAGACATCTTCCGCACGTTGGAAACGGGGCTGTCGAAGCTGGGCACGAACGCTACGTCGCAGACGAAGGCTATTAAGGATTTGCTCGACCTCATCAACGACATCCCCACTGACGGTGCTCAGGGCTACGACGTGCTTGGCTACATCTACGAGTACTTGATCTCGAAGTTCGCAGCGAACGCCGGTAAAAAGGCGGGAGAGTTCTATACCCCGCACGAGGTCTCTGAGGTGATGAGCCGCATTGTTGCAGCACACACGCAAGACCGTGAGACTCTCACCATCTACGACCCGACCTCCGGTTCTGGTTCGCTGCTGCTCAACATCGGCCAAGCTGTCGCACATCATATGGGTGATCCAGATGCGATTAAGTACTACGCCCAAGAAATCAAGGAAAGCACCTTCAACCTCACACGCATGAACTTGGTCATGCGTGGTGTCAAGGCCGACAACATCGTGGCTCGCAACGGCGACAGCCTTGAACACGACTGGCCGATGTTTGACGAGTCTGACCCGGAAAACACCTACGATCCGCTGTTTGTCGATGCTGTTGTGTCGAACCCACCATATTCACAGAAGTGGAAGCCTGCGGGCAAAGCCACTGATCCACGTTTTACGCAGTATGGTCTGGCACCAGAAACCAAGGCTGATTACGCATTCTTGCTGCACGAGCTGTTCCACATTAAGCCAGATGGCATCATGACCATCGTTCTGCCGCATGGTGTGCTTTTCCGTGGTGGGGCGGAAGAGACGATCCGTACGCGCCTTATCGAGGCCAATAACATCGACACCATCATCGGCCTGCCAGGGTCGATCTTCTACGGCACGGGTATTCCGACCATCATCATGGTGCTCAAGAAACAGCGCAGCCACGACGACGTGCTGTTTATCGACGCATCCCAGGGCTTTATTAAAGACGGCAAAAATAACCTGCTGCGCGCTCGTGACATCGAGCGCATCGTTGATACTGTCCATGCACGCCGCGACGTCGAGCACTTCGCTCGTGTTGTGTCTCGCGATGAGATCCGCGCCAACGACTACAACCTCAATATCCCGCGTTACGTCTCTGCAACGCTGCCGCCGGAGTCTGTGGACTTCTTCGCCACCGTCAACGGTGGCCTTCCCATCAGCGAGATCGACGCTCTTGCTGGCTACTGGGACGTGCTGCCGGGATTGCGTGAGGCGCTCTTTGATGAAGATACCAATGGTTATGCAACCATCCGCACTGACGATATTCGCGAAACAGTCTTGGAGCACAGTGCTTCTGGAGCGTTGGCAGACACATTGAACGCGGCACTAGCAGGGTTTGCTGATTCCTTGGAAACCGAGCTCATTGACGGTGCGATGGCTGTTCCAGTCAACACTGCTGAAGATGGCATCAAGGCTGATCTGTTTACGCGTTTGGCCCCGGTGCCGCTGGTTAACGAGTACCAGGGATACCAGCTGCTGCATGAGAAGTGGCTCACTATTGCCAACGATCTGACGATCTTGCAGACCGAGGGCTGGGATGCGATGCGTGTGGTCGATCCAGTTATGGAGTGGAAGACCAAGGATAAGAAGAAAGTCGAAGTCCAAACCGGCTGGGAAGGCCGTGTCGCGACCTTTGAGATCATCCGCGATCTGTACTTACCTGCACTACGCGACCAGGTCGAGGGCCTCACTGCTGAGTTAGAAGGCGCTACCGCTGAGCTTGCGGCTCTGATTGAGGGCTTGAGCGAAGAGGACAAGACTGATCTGGCCGATGTGCTCAACGCTAAGGAAGACGGCTTCCTTAAGAGTGATCTCAACAAGGCGGTCAAGGCACTTCCAGCCCTTCCGAAGGGTGAGCAGTGGCCTGAGGGTAGCGTCGAGGCTGTTCAGATCGAAGCAAAGCAGTTGCTTGACCGTCTGACTAAGGTGAAGTCGCAGCTCAAGAAGGCCAACGAAGACCTTGAAACCAAGACGCACGAGACTGTTGAGAACCTGACCGATGATCAGATCGTCGAAGTGCTCTCGACCAAGTGGGTCGCAGCGCTCATGGTGCAGCTCGCGCTGTTGCCGACGCTAACCCTGCGTGAACTCGCTGACCAGGTGCAGCGCTTGCAGGATACGCCACGCCGCTGACTCAGCTGGACACGCAGATCGCTACCACTGAACGCAGCCTGCTTGCATCGCTGGATAAGCTCACTGGCTCGGAAGCAGACATGCAGGCTGTCGCAGCCCTGCAGCAGATGCTGGGTGGTGGTCAGAGTGACTAGCAACAGCGCACCGGCACTGCGGTTTGATGGGTTCGACGGTGAGTGGAATGTTATTTCGCTTTCTGACCACGCAACCTTTTCAAGGGGGAAGGGATACTCGAAGGCTGATGTGGGCACCGGTACCTACCCACTTTTTCTTTATGGGCAGCTCTACACAAACTACTCGACTGAGATTCGTTCAATAACAACGTTTAGTCGGATGAATGATGGCTCCGTTGTGAGTACTGGCCGCGAGGTTCTGATGCCAGCTTCTGACGTTACACCTACAAATATTGTGAGAGCTTCACATTTGAAAGTTCCTGATGTGCTTCTCGGAGGCGATCTGAATGTCATTACGCCTGGAGACGGTATTGATCCGACTTTTTTGGCGTTGGAATTAACTGGGGGCTCCAGTAGGGCAGAACTATTGAACAATATTCAAGGTGCGGCTGTTAAACATTTGCATCTTGACCCAATCCGAAATCTCAAACTCGTAGTTCCGAGTGTGAAAGAACAACACGCTATCGGTGAACTCTTCGCTGATCTCGACGCACTCATCGAGCAGCACCGCGCCAAGCACAAGAACCTGCAGCGGACGAAGACTGCGCTGTTGCAGCGTATGTTCCCGCAAGACGGTACCAATGAACCGGAGCTACGGCTCGGTGGGTTTAGCGGGGCGTGGGAGACGGTTTCATTCGACAGCTTGCTAACGCGAGTAGAAATCGGGACAAACATTCTAGGCTCAACTCGATACCACGGGGTTCCGCTCTTAAAGATGGGGAACATTCAACGCGGATTTTTCGATTTTTCTTCTTTCGAGCGTCTTCCTGACAGCGCTGAATTATCTTCGGACTCGCTAGTTCGCACCGGGGACTTCCTTTTCAATACTCGCAACACGATGGAGTTAGTTGGAAAAGGTGCTACCTGGATGGGTGAATCTGGGGCCTTCGCGTTTAATGGCAACATTGCTCGGTTTACATTGGAGCGTGTTGATACAAAGTTCTTCAACTACCTCTACAACCATCCTCGCTCAATTCGAGATGTCAACAAATGTGCCACCGGAACGACGAGTGTTGCAGCCATTTACCCGCGCAGTCTCAAATCGGTGCAGTTTCAAATCCCCACCATCGAAGAGCAGCACGCTATCGGTGAGGCCTTCTCCAACCTCGATGAGCTCATCGCAGCTGAAAGCCGCTACATCACGCAACTGACGCAGGCAAAGACTGCGCTGCTGCAGCGCATGTTCGTCTAAGGAGCGTTCACAATGACTACACCACTGACATACACAGACGAGGCGCGCTTCGAGGACGACGTTGTCGCTATGCTGCGCCGTCATGGCTGGGATGAGGTCCTCGACCGACCAACTGAGCGCCAGCTCATCGACAACTGGGCTGAGATTCTCTACAACAACAACCGTGACCAGGACCGACTTGGTGATGTGCCGCTGACATCTACTGAGATGGATCAGATCATCGAGCAGATCACCGAGCTGCGCACGCCGTTGCGTCTCAATGAGTTCATCAACGGGCGCAGTGTGGCAATTACCCGCGATGCTCCTGAGGCTCACAACTTGGGCAAAGAGGTTTCGCTAAAGATCTACGACCGCCGCGAGATTGCTGGCGGCCAGTCGTACTACCAGATCGCGCGTCAGCCAAAGTTTGCCACTGCCGCCCACAAGCTCCTGCCTGAGCGCCGAGGCGATCTCATGCTCTTGATAAACGGCATGCCGGTGATCCACCTCGAACTCAAGCGCTCGGGTGTTCCTGTCTCGCAGGCCACGAACCAGATCATCAAGTATGCGCATGAGGGCGTCTACACAGGCCTGTTCTCGCTAGTGCAGATCTTCGCAGCAATGACGCCGACGGAGACGCTGTACTTCGCTAACCCTGGCCCTGACAGAAAGTTCAACCCCGACTTCTTCTTCCACTGGGCTGACTTCAACAACGAGCCGATCAACGACTGGCCGGCGGTCGTGACCTCGCTGCTGTCGATCCCGATGGCGCATCAGCTCATCGGCTTCTACACGGTGACCGACCGCGCAGCTGGCATCCTCATGGCAATGCGCTCGTATCAATACTTCGCAGCGCACCGCATCGCCGACCGAGTGGAAGGCCACGAGTGGGGCAGCGACAACAAGGGCGGCTACATCTGGCACACCACCGGCTCCGGCAAGACAATCACCAGTTTCAAAACAGCGCAGCTGATCGCTGACTCCAAGAACGCCGATAAAGTCGTGTTCTTGCTTGATCGTGTGGAGCTGGGCACGCAGTCGCTGGCGAACTACCGCAGCTACGGCGGGGACACCATCGACGTAGCGGATACGTCCAGCGCAGATGAGCTGCTGCAACTGCTGACCAACGACACCTCGGTGCTGATTGTCACCTCGCTGCAAAAATTCCACCACCTGCAGGCCGAGACGCTGCGCGCTACGCATTTAAAGAAACTGCGCGAGAAGCGCATCGTCTTCATCGTGGACGAGGCGCACCGCTCCACCTTCGGAGACATGCTGCTGAATATCAAGACCACGCTGCCGGACGCGCTGCTTTTCGGCTTCACAGGTACACCGATCCATGACGAGAACCAGAAGCTGCACGCCACTACGGCCACCATCTTCGGCAACGAGCTGCACCGTTACTCAATCGCCGATGGTATTCGCGACGGCAATGTTCTCGGCTTTGACCCCGAGATGGTTGAGACATTCCGAGCGAGCGACGTGCGCAAATCTGTCGCCTTGGAGCAGGCCAAAGCCATCGACGAGCAGGACGCTTTCAGTGATCCGAAGAAGGAGAAGGTTTTCCTCAAGTTCATGGACAAGGCTCAGGTGCCGATGGCAGGAGTGCGTCATGACGACAACTCCTACGACAGGGGCATCGAGGATTACCTTCCGATGTCGCAGTACGACCAGCACCAGCATCGCAAAGCTGTCGCTGCTGACATCATCGAGAACTGGGGGCACTTGAGCCGCAACAGCACGTTTCATGCGATTTTGGCTACGCACTCGATCCCAGAGGCAATCGAGTATTTCCGCATCTTCCGCGACAACTACCCGCATTTGAACGTCACGGCGCTGTTCGACCCCAACATCGACAACACTGGCGAGCAGCAACTCGCGAAGGAAGACGGCCTTATCGAGGTGCTCGAACACTACAACGCGATGTTCGACCGGAATTTCACCATGCCGACGCACGCCGCGTTTAAGCGCGACATCGCTGCGCGCCTGGCGCATAAAGCGCCGTACAACACACCGACGTTTACGAACGACGAGCAGATCGACCTGCTTATCGTTGTGGACCAAATGCTGACCGGCTTTGACTCGAAGTGGCTGAACACGCTTTACCTCGACAAAGTCATCGCATACGAAAACATCATTCAGGCGTTTTCGCGCACCAACCGCGTTTTCGGCCCGGAAAAGCCCTTCGGCTCCATTCGCTACTACCGCAAGCCTCATACGATGCAGCGCAACATCGACGCCGCCGTGAAGCTTTACTCAGGGGACAAACCCTTTGGGTTATTCGTTGATCACCTTGACGAGCATCTCTTGCAGATCAACCAGTGCTTTGCCGTCATCAAACGACTCTTTGCTGGCATCGATGACTTCTCACGTCTTCCAGACGAAGAGGACGACCGCCTTGAGTTCGCCAAGGTCTTACCCGAACTCTACGAGCATCTCCAAGCGGCCCAGATTCAGGGATTTACTTGGGAAAACGATACGTATAAATTCGATCATGCCGACATCACGGTAGAACTGACTGAGCCGGTATTCATCGCTCTGCTGTCGCGCTACAAAGAGCTTGACCGTTCAGGCGGCGAACCCGAACCAGAACCAGGCGGTGGGGAAGAGGACAGCACACCGCCGTACGACATCAACGTCCACATCACACACATCGATACAGCCCGTATCGACGCCGACTACCTCAACGCCAAGTACACGAAGTACCTCCGCGCTATTGAGGCGGGCGTGCCGCAGACTGAACTCGACGAGTTGCTTTCAGACCTACACGCTGGCTTTGCACGTTTGAGCGCTGAGGATCAGGTGTTCGCAAATCGCTGGCTGCACGACATCCAGTCCGGTGATGCTGATCTTGTGCCGGGAAAGACTGTTCAGGACTACATCAACGACTACAGGCTCTCGCAGCAAGACCGTGAGATCGCACAGCTCGTGCGTGCTATCGGCGTTGATCCTAACCTTCTGCGGACAATCCTCGCCGCCCACGTGGATGAGGCCCATATCAACGAATATGGCCGCTTCGATGACGTAATTAGCTCAGTTGATCTCGACGCTGCAGCCGAGTACTTCCGCGAACAGGCCGGGAAAAAGTTACCGCCATTCAAAGTCCACACGGCGATTGATAGATTGCTGCGGCAGTACGTGTTGCACCACGAACTCCCCGCCGACCTCAAGGAAGCAGCATCAGAAGTCGCTGAGAACCTAATGGGCGTGGCTGGACCGGGACCGATTAAGCAGGTTGAGGTTAACGTGGACTACATCGTCATGTTGATTGATGATTACCGCGCGAAGCTGGGCCAACGCAACGACGCAGGAGCACGTGAGATTCGTGCAACGATCGAGCGCCGTGTTGAAGCATCCCCAAGCCTGCACAACAAGCGCGATCTATTCGAAGAATTCTTGCACTCCGAAGAGAGCGCAGGGGCATCAGGTGACACGCATCAGCGCTGGGGGAAGTTCATAGCCAATCGGCGCGATCAAGAGCTCAATGAGCTGATCGAGGCTGAAGAGCTTAACCCCGACGAGACATATTCGCTTGTGGAAAAAGCACTTCGCAATGGTGGCGTGCAAACATCTGGTACCGCCATGAAGAAGCTGTTGCCGGCCACATCCAGTCTTGGGCGACACAAGGACCAAGATGAGGTCCAGGCGCGTTTGAGCCAGAAATTGTCGGCCTTCGTGGATCGTTTCTCGATGTCGTAGTAGGACACCGAGGGTGACCTTCGACTACGCGTTCAAGTGGAAATATCCCGCGAAAACACCTAGCCCAGCGCCTCCAGCACCGCCTCGCCGACACCCGCAGCCGACGTCGGGTTCTGTCCGGTGATGAGCTTGCCGTCGACCACGACGTGCTTGGTCATCGGGATCTTCGCGGTGGTGTACTCGCCGGCCTGGTCGCGAAGTTTCTCTTCCAGGCTGAAGGGGACTTCCTCGGTGTTTAGAAGATCGAAATGGTAGCGGTGTGGTGAGTTCGTGGTAGCGCTTGAGTGGGGATCCGGTAGCGGTCTCCACTCAAGCGTTTTGTGGGGTTACTGGTTAGCTTCCAGTCTCATGTT
>NZ_JAKRMZ010000011.1:0-83999 GCF_022345915.1 Corynebacterium sp. ACRQP
TCTGCGTCGCAGTCACCGCCGCAGCAGTGGTCACCGGCGTTTCGGTGACCTTCGTCGTCTCCGTGGGCACCACGGTCTTCGTCGCAGCCGTCTCCGTCTGCGTCGCAGTCACCGCCGCAGCAGTGGTCACCGGCGTTTCGGTGACCTTCGTCGTCTCCGTGGGCACCACGGTCTTCGTCGCAGCCGTCTCCGTCTGCGTCGCAGTCACCGCCGCAGCCGTCTTCGTCGGAGTCGTGGTCACCGTGGATGTGATCGTCGGCGTCTCAGTGACGGTCGTAGGTTCGGTACTCACCGTGGTTGTCACCGCGGTGTCAGTAGTAGTCACGGTCGGAGTCACAGTCTCGGTGACCGCCGGGACCGTGACGGTTGTCGGAGCAGCGCTCGTAGTGGTGTTGCCCGAAGTCACCGTTGGGGTCGGCTGTTCTGCGGGCGTACAAGACTCCGTCCGCTCTGCTTCTGCAGCGCGCAACGCCAGGCCGTTGTTCGGATCATTTGGAGCATCATCAGACCACAAGAAACGGGTAACCACGGTACGCTGCCCATCGACAGTGCACTCCCCAATCTTCTCGTACGTGCCATAGCCCTCATTTGCAAAGTTTTCCATGAGGACGGGTCGTGCTTGAACCCCAGATACCTCATGCGCGGTTGTACCGTCGAAGGAAACGACTACAGAAAGGCCGTCGCAGGCTTCGTCGCAAAGCACGCGAAGCTCCTTGCTATTCGCGTTGTAATCCAACGCCATGACGCTGCGCAGCTCAGGGTTTTCGTACTTGCCAACCTCTTCGAACTCCCCGTTAGGCTGCAGGCGAACAAAGTGGACGAAGCCCGTGTACTCCACACCCACCGCGTACACATCAAGGTCCGGCAAGTAGGCGATGGCTTCCAAACCAAAGTTCGGTGGTACTTCACCAGTGATTGAATTGAGGTTCCACTCGCCAGTCACCTTGCCCCGGGAAGGGTCAAACTCGAGGATGGACGGGCGGGAGGGGCCAGAACCGTCACGCTCGGTGGCAATGTAGATCTTGCCGTCCTTACCTACGGTCACGCCTTCCGCGTCCGGATTCCCTGCACCATTTTCATAGGTGAGAGTCCATTCGTTCTTCTTGCTGTAGATCTTCTTGTCCTCGTCGTACTCCAGCTCAAACAGGCGCCCCGGGTTGTTGTTCACAATCCAGGCGTTACCGTTGCCGTCGAAATCTACGCCCGAGAAGTTCTCGCCCGCGAATCCGCCGACCGTATTGATTGAGTTGACCTCATCCGGCCACGGTTCACCCTCCGGCCATACGAGTTCCTCAGCGTTCTTTCCGTCCTTTGTCACTTTCGCAAGAGCGACGAGATCACCCTCGCCATCTGGGGTGCGCCCCCAGGAGAAGCGAGTGTGCGACGTCCAGCTCACTTCGTCGAATGGCTTGTTGTCGTCTGGCCTGTACAGACGCGCACTGTCAGCCTCACCAAGCCCGAACCCCTTCGAACCGTCGGGAGTATCGACTTCGGTGTAGAACGAGTAGTACCCGCCCGGTTGGATCACCGTATTCTTCGGGAACACAATCGGTGTGCGCCCCTGTTTGTCGTCTGCAAGCTTCCAGCCCGAGATGTCCACCGGCGTATCGCCCGCGTTGTACAACTCCACCCAATCAGCAACAAAGTCGCCCTTGGTCTGGATCTCATTGATCCTGATCTTGCCAGTGTTCGAAGGCTTTTGGCTTGTCGACGACGGCACCTCCGACGGGTTCGGCTCCTCGTCCTCCACCCCGCAGGGAGCGGCATTGGCGTCACCCTTGGACTTCGCCGAGGACATCTTGAAGTCGTTGTTGGCTTCCGAGTAGCGGGACCACGACGTCGCCGCCCCCTCGCACACCGGGCTTTCCGTCCAGCCGAACTCATCAACTAGCTCTCCTGCAGCCGTCTTGAGAGTCAGGCTGTCCTTAGCGCTGAGCCCGAACCCATCAGTGCCATCTGGGACTACGCCGCCCTCTTTCCCGTCCGGAGTCAAAACGTAATAACCGCCTGCGGGAATGATCGTATTCGGTGCAAAGGTGATGTAAGTGTTGCCCTTGCCATCGCCACTATCGACGACCACCCAACCGCCGATATTTACCGCCTTGTCGCCGTTATTCACCAACTCGATGAAATCGACGCCGTCCGTCGTGATCTCATTGATAAAGACCTTGTCAAAATCGGACTTGGCGTTAGCGCTTTCACGAGTCGGCCCGTCCGTGATCTGCCATTTTCCAGTCATGTCCGGCACCAAGCCTCGTGAGGTGTGAACACCATCCCTCATGCCGTGAGACGACCACTTCTTTTCGTCGATCTGGTTGCCCTTCTCATCCTTGATGGTGATCTGATCGTCGCCACCAAGGCCGAACCCTTTAGATCCATCTGGAGTGACGCCCGTGCCATCGGTGTAGAAAGCGTAGTACCCGCGCGCCGGAATGACGGTGTTCTTTGGGAATGTGATCGGCTTGCTGCTCTTCCCACTGTCAATGGCGGTCCAGCCCGAAATGTCAATGTCGTTGTCGGTTGGATTGGCCAGCTCCACCCAGTCGCCGATCGGGTCAGAGTTGGTGACCACCTCATTGATGACGATGTCAGTCGACGCTGCTGCCGCTGCCACGGGCACCGACGCAAAACCAGACACGAGCATCACGGTAAATGGCACAGCAAATTGACGCGCACGGGAACTACTTCTCACGGGAGCTTCCTCCTTGGGAAAGTCTCATAACAAACTTGGAAAACGTTTGGAAAAGTAGTATGTTTGCGTGAATTTGCTCGAACGTCCAAGTGAATAAAACTTGAACAATTAAATAAACCCCGGGAAACATCCCGGGGCCACAAAAACTAGCTGGTATCTAAGCGTCGCCGCGCAGCTCACGCATGCGCTGAGCAACCGCGTCGTCGGCGACGTCAGCACCGGTCGGCGCGGCGGAACCAGTCTGCTGCGAGTTGCCCTGCTCAATCGCCTGCTTCTTGCCGGAGGTCAGCTCCCCTGCCATCTCGGCGCGCAGCTGCTCCAGGCGGCCATGGCCCGCCATCTGGATGCCGGCCTGCTCGACCTCAGCCATGCGGCCCTCAATGGAGTTCTGTGCCAACTCGGCGGCACCGAGTGCGTTGGCGTAACGGCGCTCGATCTTGTCGCGCACCTGGTCCAGGTTCGGGCCGGAGGCGGTAATGGAGTTCATGGACTGCATGGTCTCCGAGACCTTCTCCTGCATCTTCGCCTGCTCCAGCTGGGACAGCAGCTTGGAGCGCTCAGCCACCTGCTGCTGCAGGTGAGCCGCGTTGCGCTCGACGGCCTGCTTTGCCTGCGCGGCCTGTTGCAGCGCCTGGTCGTGAAGCTGCTTGGTGTCCTCGACGCCAGCCTCGGCGGTCACCAGCTGTGCAGCGAAGGCCTCTGCGGCGTTTTCGTACTCCTGCGCCTTCTGGGCGTTGCCCTCGCCGCGTGCCTTGTCGGCGAGCTGGAGTGCCTGGCGAGCGTTCGCCTGCAGCTTCTCGACGTCCTCCAGGCGACGGTTGAGCTGCATCTCCAGCTGGCGCTGGTTGCCAATCACGGCAGCGGCCTGCTGGGACAGTGCCTGGTGCTGACGCTGAGCGTCGTTAATGGCCTGCTCGATCTGGACCTTCGGGTCTGCGTTTTCTTCGATCTTGTTGTCGAAGAGCGCCATCAGGTAGTTCCAGAACTTGGTAAAGGGATTCGCCATGGCTAAAGCACCGTGACCTTTCTGTCAGTAGATTGCGTTAAACGCCAACCACTGTAGTCGCGGATTGCCAGCTACGCTTCTGCGGCGGCCGGCGTCGTGCGCTCCAGCTCTTCGGTGAACGAGTGCAGCGACATGTTCGCCACAGCCTCAAGCAAAACCTCGGAGACCGTAGTGCCCAACGCCTCGCACAGGGAAGCCAACAGCTCGGAGGAAACTTCTTTCCGGCCGCGCTCCAGCTCGGAGATGTAGCCGGAAGACACTCGCGCTTCCTTTGCAAGCGCACGCAGCGTCACGCCCTTGTCTGCGCGGAATGCGCGCAGCGACATGCCGAGCGCCTCACGGAACAACGGCTCGCGGGATGCGGCGGGGGCGACCTCGGCCGGCGCAAGCGGCAGGTCAACCGGGGTGTCGTAGAGCAAAGTGGTAGTGGTCATCAATCCCTCCAACGGCTCGCCGTTTAGTTTTGTTCCCGCACGCCCGTCAGCGCACCGACCAGCGCGGCCTCCACCGCCAAACGGCGGACCTCGTTGCGCTGCCCCGACAGCACACGCACCGGCACCGCAGCTCCCGGCATGAGCGCGTACTGGCCTACAGAGGGCTCAAGCAGCTCCGCCGCCTGCGACGAGGCGGTCCACTTCGGCCCGGCCAGCCCGATCCACACCGTGCCGGCGGGCACGCCGTCCTGGGCATAGGGACCCGCGACACCAGTCAGTGCCACCGCCCAGTCGGCCCCGCACACGCGCCGCGCCCCGCGCGCCATCTCGCGCGCGACCGCCGCAGAGACCACGCCCTCGCGCTCGATCAGGTCCGCGGGCACGTCCGCAAGCGACGTCTTCAGCTCCGGCGAGTACGTCACCAGCCCGCCAACCAACACGTCCGAGGCACCGGGCACATCAGCCAACGTCGCCGAAGCGAGACCGGCAGTGAGCGACTCGCAAAAGGCGATGGTCTGGCGGCGGGTGCGGAGCTCGTCGATAAGCAATTGCGCAGTAGTCACTTGTTCACCTTCCCTGCATCAACCAAATACTGCACGCCCGTGACCACAGTGACCGCGACCGCCAACATCATCACCACGAACGTCGGGGTGCCCATCCACGCTGGCAGCGGGCAGAGGTACAGCCCCACAGCGAGGGTTTGCAGCGCAGTCTTGAGCTTGCCGCCCTTCGACGCCGGCACAACCTTCCCGCGGCGCAGCATCACCATGCGCCAGACCGTAATGCCCAGCTCACGCACCACAATGACCACCGTCACCCACACCGGCAGCGTGCTGGCGATATTCAGGGTGACCAGCGCGGTAATCATTAGCGCCTTATCCGCGATCGGGTCGGCGATTTTACCGAAGTCCGTGACCAGCCCGCGGGCGCGCGCGATGTCGCCGTCGAGCTTGTCGGTGATCATGAGCGCGACGAACAACCCGAACGCCCACCACCAGCGCTCAGACAGCACCAGCCAGGCAAAAACGGGAATGAACAGGATCCTCATCGAGGTCAAAATGTTCGGGAGGTTCCAATTCGACTGCTTGTCGGGTTGCATCACAGCCTCCACCATACCCATGCGACGGTGCGCTCTTAGACTGCCCTACATGAAGTATTTCGCAGCCACGTACACCTACGGTGAGCAATCGCTTGTCGACGACACACGTCCCGCCCACCGCGAATTCATCGCCTCCCAGCTGTCGCTGGGCCGCATCGTCGGCTCCGGGCCGCTCGCGGGCGCCGAGCAGGCCCTGATCGTCCTGCAGCTGCCGGACTCGGCCACGGAGGCCGACGCCGCGGCAGTGTTGGACGAAGACCCCTACACCGTCGCCGGCGCCCTGGCCGCCCGCGAGATCCGGGAGTGGAACCCGGTGATGAACATCTTCAGCTAGGGGTTCGCTGGTTAGCCCTTGCGGGTCAGCCCTTGCGTCCGCCGCGGGCGACGTCGAGGTGGTCCGTGTCGCGCGAACCTGTCGCGGTGTGATCGCCCTTGCCGGAGGTAGCCGGGTCGTCGATCCATTCCACGTGGTGGCCGTGCTTGTCCACCTTGCGGCGGTTTCCGTGGTCGTCGTAGTCGACGTGGTAGTTGTTCTCCTCCGGATCCCGGCGGCCCGCCTTGACGTCGGCACGGTCCTTGATCACCGAGGCAATCGCGGTGATCGCGAGCACGCCGACGATGACCAACAGCGAGGCGACAGTACCGACCTCCGGCACGTCGAGCCCCTCGCCGCCGTTGATGAACGACAGGTTGTTCTCGTGCAGCGCGTGCAGCAGCAGCTTCACGCCGATGAAGCCAAGCACCACCGCGAGGCCGTATGGCAGGTACACCAGGCGGTCAAGCAGGCCGTTGAGCAGGAAGTAGAGCTGGCGCAGGCCCAGCAGCGCGAACGCGTTGGCGGTGAACACGAGGAAGGATTCCTGGGTGATGCCGTAGATCGCCGGGATGGAGTCGAAGGCAAACATGACGTCGATAAACCCGATCGACAGCAGGGCGACGAACAGCGGCGTGACAGCCTTCTTGCCGGCCTGAGTCCTCGAAACGAGCCGGTCGGAGTGGTACGACTTGGTCACCGGAATGACCTTGCGCAGCGTCTTGACCACGAACATATCGTTCGGGTCCGGGTCCTCCTGGTCGGTGACTTCGTCGTAGACCAGCTTGATGGCGGTGTAGATGAGGAAAGCGGCGAAGATGTAGAACACGTCCGACCACGCCTCGATGATCACGGCGCCAAGCAGGATGAAAATGAGGCGGAACACCAGCGCCATGACAATGCCGATGAGCAGCACCTTCTGCTGGTACGCGCGAGGGATCTTGAACGAGCCCATGATCAGGGCGAAGACGAACAGGTTATCCACCGACAGCGACAACTCGGTGATGTAGCCGGTGAAGAACTGCACGGCGTGCTCGGAGTCCCACAGCCACCAGACCAGCCCGCCGAACAGACACGCCATGGACATGTAGAACAGCGCCCAGCCGCCCGACTCCTTCATCGTCGGCTCGTGCGGGGTGCGCACGTGCGAGACGAAGTCGAAGATGAAAAATCCCAGGATCACCGCCGAGGTGATCAGCCAAATGTAAAGGGGCACATGCATAAGTAAGCCTCCGGTCAGCGTTGCGTAAAAGACCGGAGGTCTCCCCCACCACTGTGGGCGGTCCGGACCGGGGCTATCGCCTGACGACGGCACCGTGCTGACGATCCTGGACACTTCCGGGGTACTCCCCTCCAAGCGCGTTTCACACTACACCACGCGGCGGCGTGCCGCGTCCGCCGCCGCGCACCGCCCTGTACCGCTCCGGGCCCGCCCCACCTTCCGCGTAGATGCTTACCCCAGGATGCTTACTGCCCGAGGATGCTTACTTCTAAACGCTTACTTCTCGAGATATCGAGGGCCTCGGCGGGTGCACCACTCGATGGATAAGCATCCTGGGGTAAGCATCTAGCCCCGGTAAGCATCCTGGGGTAAGCATCTACGGCGGGGTTCTGCGTCCGCCAGCTAGAACGCTCCTCCGGTCGGGTTGTACGTCGCGGTGACGGTCCGGGTGTCGGCGTCGCCGTCCGCACCAGAGCCACCCGCATCGGAGCCACCCGCGCCGGAATCTGAACCGTTGGCGTCGCCGGCCCCGTCGTCAAGCTGCACGTCCTTGGGCGCCTCGGCCGGGTCTGCGCCCTTGATCATCCAGATGATGGTATCCAACTCCTCGGGCTTGACCAGCACGTCGCGGGCCTTGGAGCCTTCGGACGGGCCGACCACGCCACGGGATTCCATGAGGTCCATCAGGCGGCCGGCCTTGGCGAAGCCGATGCGCAGTTTGCGCTGCAGCATTGAGGTGGAGCCGAGCTGGGAGGTGACCACGAGTTCGACGGCTTCGAGCAGGTCGTCCATGTCCTTGCCGATGTCGTCGTCGATGACCTTGGCCTCGGCCTGCTTGTCCTCGGTGACACCCTCGACGTAGTCGGGCTCGTCCTGCTGCGCCTTCGCTGCCTCGACTACGGCTTGGATCTCCTCATCCGAGACGAATGCGCCCTGGAGGCGCTGCGGCTTGCCGGCACCCTGCGGGATGAACAGGCCGTCGCCCATGCCGATGAGCTTTTCGGCGCCGCCCTGGTCCAAAATCACGCGGGAGTCGGTCAGCGAGGACGTCGCAAAGGCGAGGCGCGACGGCACGTTCGTCTTGATCAGGCCGGTGACCACGTCCACGGACGGTCGCTGGGTCGCCAGCACCAGGTGGATGCCCGCCGCACGCGCCTTCTGGGTGATGCGCACGATGGATTCCTCGATCTCCTTCGGCGCGGTCATCATCAGGTCGGCCAGCTCGTCCACAACGCACACGATGAACGGGTACGGCCGCATTTCGCGCTCGGATCCTGGAGGGGCGGTCAGTTCTCCGGATCGGACCTTGCGGTTGAAGTCCTTGATGTGGCGCACGCGCGCGGACTTCATGTCCATGTAGCGCTGCTCCATCTCCTCCACCAGCCACTGCAGGGCGGCGGAGGCCTTCTTCGGCTGGGTGATGATCGGCGTGATCAGGTGCGGGATGCCCTCGTACGGGGTCAGCTCCACCATCTTCGGGTCCACCAGGATCAGGCGGACTTCCTCCGGCGTCGCTCGCGTGAGCAGCGAGATCAGCATGGAGTTCACAAACGCGGACTTACCGGAGCCGGTGGAACCGGCGACCAAAAGGTGCGGCATCTTCTGTATCGAGGAGGCGATGAAGTCGCCCTCGATGTCCTTGCCCAGTCCGATGAGCATCGGGTCGTCCTGCGCGGAAACCTTCGGCGAGTCCAGCACGTCGCGCAGCCGCACCATTTCGCGGTCTGCGTTGGGCACCTCGATGCCCACGGCGGATTTGCCGGGGATCGGGGTGAGCAGGCGCACGTTGTCGGTGGCCACGGCGTAGGCGAGGTTGGACTGCAGGTTGGTGATCTTGGAGACCTTCACACCAGGACCAAGCTCCACCTCGTAGCGGGTCACTGTCGGCCCGCGGGAGAAGCCGGTGACCTGGGCGTTGACCTTGAACTCCTCGAAGACGTCGGTGATCGCCTCGATCATTCGGTCGTTGGCCTCGGTGCGCGTCTTCGGCGCGTTGCCCGCGAGCAGCAGGTCCGTGCTGGGCAGGTTGTAGTCTCCCTGCGGGATCTTGCGCACCTGCTTCGGGGCGGCCTGTTCGGTCTCGGACTTCGGGGTGGTCGCGGGGATCTTGGAGGCGTCGATGCCGCTTCGCGCCGCGATCGCCTTGGCCATCTGCTCGCGCGAGCTTGCTACGGCGTCGGGGGCAGTTGCTTCTCGACGTTCACCTTCCGGATCCTCTCGCTGCAACACCTTCGTCTCGTTGTCGCGCTGAGGCGGCTTCGACGATGCAGATTTCGGTGCCGCGGGCTTGGGCGCCGGTGCAGGCGCCGGCTCCGGTGCCGGTGCGGCCGCCGGGCGCTGGACCACGGCGGTCTCGGCCGAGTCGGCAGGCTCGACTTCGGGCTGATCAAAGCCATCTTCGACCTCGTCGGCGAAGTCGAACAGGTCCAGCTCGTCGTCGCCGTCGGCCGGGTAGCTTTCCATCGGAGTCGGGCGGCGCAGCGAGGGCCGCCGCGTCGGGCGGGCCGGTCGGGCCGGGCGTTCGGTGTCGGCTGTGCGGCCGCGTGAACGTCGAGAAGCTGCGCGAGTGGTGCGGCGCTCGCGGCCTTCTGCGATGTCGTCCAGGTCGTCGGTGACGTGGCTGTACGGGTCCAGGTCTTCGTCGTCGGGCGTGTCCGTGTTGGACAGCATGCGGGTGACCAGGTCCTTGATGTAGTCATAAGCCTCGCGCACGGTGATGCCGGTGGCTTTGAGCGCACCGTAGAGAATCACCAGACCAAGCAGCGGGATCGCCACAAACGAGGAAAAACCAGCTGCGAGGACACCGCCGGTGAAGGCGCCGATCGCGCCGCCGGCGAGTTTGCGCTCCTCCCACGCCGCCGGGTTGCCCGCGAAGACGTGGATCAAACCGAGCATGCCAATAGAGATGATGGAAAATCCCAGCGTCACTCGTGCGCGCACTGCGTCGGAGGTGCGCACATTGAGCATCAGTGCAATGGCTATGCCGACGAGGATGACCGGCAGGATCAGCGCGCCGGCGCCGATGAGCCAGTGGGTGCCGGTGGAGATGACCTCACCCACCGGTCCGGCCACATCGAACCAGACCGACCCGCCGATGACGGCGGCCAGGCCAATGAGAACTAAACCCCACGCGTCGGCGTGGGTTTCAAACGTGCTGTGGCCACCGGCGTGGCCATCGTGCCGCGGTTCGCGGCGCCGGCGTTCGCCTGTAACGGAGCTTTCAGTGCGCTCCTCTGGCATCTCGAGATCGTCCTCCCATTCATCCTCCCAATCGTCACGGCTGCGACGGGGCCTAGGGCCGGCGGCATCGTCGTAGTCGGACTGGTCCTTGTCGCGACGGAAAAACGACCCGACGCCGCGGGCGGCGGCGCCGAGCGAATGGCCGACAACTTTATACGCGGAACCCACGCGTTCGTCGGCGGTTTCAGCAGCCACGTTCGACGATGTCGGCGGGTGCGTCATGGACACCGGACCGCCGTGGCGGGTGCCGCCGGCAGGACGGCGCGTAGAAGACCGCGACGAGCGCGGCGCGGTGTTTTTGACAGACATGGCTGTAACTCTAACGCCTTAAGTCACATTTACACCTTACGCCACACCCGAGACGGTCAGTCAAGGGTCACATCTTGATCTCGAAACCCTCGAATGCGTCAACGGAGCCAGTCAGCTCTACCTGCGCCACGTCGCGGCCGGAAACCCACAGCAGCAGCTCGCCAGGATCGCCCGAGACGCGCAACACGTTGTCGCCGCGTTCGGCCACCCCAGCCTTGTCGCCGATGGTTGCGGGTGGCGTGGTCGGCGGGGTCAGAATCACAGGCACGGGAGCGCCACGCAGCGTCAACTTGCCAAAGCGCTTCGCCAGCGAAAACAGCTCCTCGTTGATTACCTGGGAAAATTCGCGCGGCTCCACCACTCCCCCGCCCCGGCGCACGTCCTCGTGGTGGATGAAGTGCTCGGAGGTGTTCATCGCAGCATTGAAAGGCTTGAGCCACACCGGCGGGCCGGCAGCCCACTCTCGCACGACGTCCTCGTACGGGCGGGCCTTGTGCTTCGCCGTCTCCTTCTCCGTGACGCCCGAGAGCGCCTCGACGAAGATGCCGGGGGCGGCGGCCGGCTTGGACTCGCGGATGAGCAGGTGCACTGCGAGGTCCCGGGTGGTCCAGCCCTCGTTCAGCGTCGGCGCATCGGGGCCGACCCGAAGGAACAACTGGGCGAGGCGTTCACGTTCTTTCTGCGCAAAAGACATGCGCCCAGCCTAGCTGGAAAGGTTCACCCCGGAGCCGCTGGAAAGCTGCAGTTCCAAGTTGTTGAAGCCCTTGATCAGCGGGGCGAACTGCTCAACCTTCGGGTCGAAGGTAATCACTTCGCCGCCGACGCCCCATCCGAGCTTGGTCGCCTGCTTGCCGTCTTTGAAGCACTCATTGCGCCCGCCCTTGGCGTTCATGTGGCACATGACAGAGTCGCCCTCGAAGGCGCCCAGCACGCGCACGCCCTGCACCTTGATGTTGCGGAAGTTCGGGTCACCGAAGCGGATCACGTCGTAGAGCTTCCAGGCGGATGCGTAGCCGGGGTCGTACGGCACCTCCGTGCCGGGTGGCAGCGGGTGGCCACCCGTCCAGTCGACGTCATCCTGTGCGTGAGCGTTTGGTGCGAGGGTTACCGCGGCGGCAAGCAAAGCCGCGGCGGTTTTCGTTGCGGTCTTCATGGGCCACATTGTGCACACCCGTAACAGAGATGCCTAGGCCTTGTTGCGTGGTTGTTATGAAACCGTACGGTTTCCGCCTAGATCTGGGAGGACCCTGCGAAGAGGTTCGACAGGCCCAGCCGCGCCTGGATCCCCAAGAAAAAGCGGATTGCCGGCGCGAAGAAGTTGACCAACGGATCGACAGTCACGACCTTGCCGAACGGCATGTAGCTCAGCTCGGTCGCCTCCTTGCCGTCGACGTAGCAGCCCCACATGCCGCCCTTTGCATTTTCCAGGCACAGGATCGAATCCTGGTTGAACTGCCCGATCACGCGAACGCCTCGCACATCCTGGTTGCGGAAGTTGGGGTCGCCCAACTTCACCACGTCGTAGCTGCGCCACTGGGTGGCGTAGCCGGGATCGAACGGGACCTGCGTTCCCGGCGGAAGCGGGTGCCCGCCGGTCCAGCTGGTCTCGTCGGCGGAAGCTACTGGCGCAAGAAGCGAGACGGCAATAACGACGGCTGCTGCGGTGCGGTGGAAGTGTCTCATACCCCTTCTATCGCAACGCCCCACAAACGCGTTAGCCCCCTCGGCTGCCGCGGGGCGGGCCGAAGGGGCGTCGATAAGCAAATGCTTAGCGGGACTCGCGGGTGGAGGCGATCTCGTCCTCGGTGGCGACGTGGTTGTCCGAAGACATCGGCACCACGGTCGGCAGAATCACCGGCTGACGCTTGTAGTTCTGCTCGATCGCGCGGGAGACCTTGCGGCGGATCTGCTGCACCATGCGGAACGCATCGTTCTCGCCTTCGGCGGCCAGATCGCCCATGACGGCCTCGACGCCTTCAACGACCTTCTTGTTGAAGTCGCGGTCGTCGTCGCTGTAGCCCGTGGTGGACACCTGCGGCGCCTCCAGCAGGCGGCCGGTGCGGTCGTCGATCACACAGGTGATGGACACAACGCCGCCGGACGCCAGCGAGGTGCGGTCCGCCAACACGTCCGGGTCCACGTCGCCCATGGTGGTGCCGTCGACGTAGAGCTGGCCCACCTGGTACTGGCCGGCGACCTTGATATTGCCCTTGTGCATGTCGACAACCACGCCGTTTTGCGCAAGCGCGGTGTTGCTCGGCTTCACGCCGGTGGAAATAGCAAGCTCCTTGTTGGCGCGCATGTGGCGCCACTCGCCGTGCACCGGCATCGCGTTGCGCGGGCGCGCCGCGTTGTAGAGCGCGAGCAGCTCGCCGGCGTAGCCGTGGCCGGATGCGTGGACGTGCGCCTCGGAGTTGGTGATCACGTTCGCGCCGATCTGCGCGAGGTTGTTGATCACCGCGAACACCGCCTCCTCGTTGCCCGGGATGAGCGAGGAGGACAGGATGATCGTGTCGCCGTCGTGGATGGTGATCTGGCGGTGCTCACGGCGCGACATGCGCGACAGTGCAGCCATCGGCTCGCCCTGGGTGCCGGTGGTGATCAGCACCGTCTTGTGCGGCGCCATCTTCGCGGCCTCCTCGATCGGGATGATCGTGCCCTTCGGCGCCTTGAGCAGGTTCATCTTCTCCGCGATCTCCATGTTGCGCAGCATGGAGCGGCCGTTGAACGCCACCTTGCGGTTGTTGGCCACAGCGGCGTTGATGGCCATCTGGACGCGGGAGACGTTCGACGCGAACGACGCGATGACCACGCGCTGGCGCGCGTTGGACACTAGGCGGGTCAGCGTCTCCTCAATGCCGGCCTCCGAGGCGGAGATGCCCGGGATGGTGGCGTTGGTGGAATCGCACATGAATAGGTCGATGCCCTCGTCGCCGAGGCGGGCGAGCGCCGGGATGTCCGTCGGCTTGCCGTCGTACGGCGTCTGGTCCACCTTCACGTCGCCGGTCATCACAACGTGGCCGGCGCCGGTCTTGATGGAGACACCCAGGCACTCCGGGATGGAGTGGTTGACGTGCCAGAAGCGCAGGCGGAACGGGCCGACGGTGACCTCGGAATCCTTGTTCACGTCGTTGAGCTTCGGACGCTGGCGGTGCTCCTGCGTCTTCGCCTTGATCAGTGCGTTGGTGAACTTGGACGAGTAGATCGGGATATCGCTGCGCAGCTTGAGCAGCCACGGAATCGCGCCAATGTGGTCCTCGTGGCCGTGCGTGACCACGAGCGCGTCGATCTTGTCCAGCTTGTTTTCAATCGGGCCGAAGTCCGGCAGCACCAGGTCCACGCCCGGCTCGTCGGAGTTCGGGAACAGCACGCCGCAGTCCACGATGAGCAGGCGGCCGTTGTACTCGAAGACCGTCATGTTGCGGCCGATTTCAGAAATGCCGCCGAGCGCGTAAATGCGCAGCGTGTCCTTGGCCGGCTTCGGCGGTGCGGGCAGGCGCTTGGTCAGATCAGCGCCCTGCATGGACTTCATGGGGTTGCGGCGGCCGCCTCCCTGGCCCCCACCGTTGCCGCCGTTGCCGCCGTTGCCGCCGCGGCCACGGCGACGGCGGTTACGGCTGCTGCCGCCACGGTTATTGCCACCGTTTCCGCCGTTGCCGTTGTTGCCGCCGTTGCGGCCACCGTTGTCGTCGCGGTTGTTGTTGCCGCCGTTGCCGTTGTTGCCACCGTCGCGCTCAGCGGGCGCGTCGTTGCCGCCGCTGTTCGCAGGAGTGTCGCTCGGCGCCTGGAAAACCGGCTGCTGTTCGGTTGCTTCCGGCGGCCCGGCCTTGCGCGTCACCTTGCGTGCGCGGTTGCGGGGTTCATTCATATTTATAGGACTCCAGCCTGTGTCATTTCTTCGCGGAGCCGCTCGACCTGCTCGTCCGTCGCCGCAGCGACCGGCAGGCGCGGGTCTCCTACTTCGATGCCCTGCAGTCGCAGAGCTGCCTTTGCAAATGTCACGCCGCCCAGCGCGCCCTGTTGGCGCGCGAGCACGTTGAGTGTGTTGGCGTTGATTTCCCGTGCGCGGGCGAGATCGCCGTTCTCGTATGCAGTCACTAGTTCACGCAGTGCCTTCGGTGCGGCATGCCCAACCACGGAGATCATTCCGGTCGCACCGACGGCGAGCCACGGCAGGTTCAGCGGGTCGTCGCCCGAGTACCAGGCCAGCCCGGTCTCCTGGATCAAGGTGGACGCTTCGAGCATGTCGCCCTTCGCGTCTTTCATTGCCTTGATCGTGTCCACTTCCGCAAGCCTGCGGATGGTGTCGGAATCGATCGGGATGCCGGAGCGGCCGGGGATGTCGTACAGGCAGACCGGGAGATCGGTCGCTTCCGCGACTGCGCGGAAGTGCGCCTCCACCCCTGCCTGGGACGGCTTGGAGTAGTACGGCGTGACAACCAACAGGCCGTCAGCGCCGGCCTTAGCGGCCGCTTTCGCCATTGCCACCGCGTGGCGGGTGTCGTTGGACCCCGCGCCTGCGATGATGCGGGCTTTGTCCCCTACCTCTTCGCGCACTGCCTTTAAGAACGCGACCTTTTCTTCATCGGTGGTTGTCGGGGATTCGCCCGTCGTGCCTGCGAGCACTAGTGCGTCGATTCCTTGTTCTACCAAGTGGGCAGCGAGATCGCGGCCTGCCGCAAGGTCGAGTTCGCCATCGGAATCAAACGGCGTGACCATTGCTACGCAGACGGAGCCGAAGATGTCGGCTCCCAGATCAGCTTTGAGAGATGTGCCCATGGCCCAGTAGGATACCTGCCCCTTACGAGCAATTGCTTATCGACGTTCCCCTTCGGCCAAATCGCCGAAAAGCAGCGGCGCCTCGCGCTGCATGACATCGAGGACCGCACCGGCAAGCTGACGGATTTCTTCGTGCTCGAACCTGCCGTTATGCGCTGCGATGAATTCGCGCCACGCCCGGTAGGTTCCGGTGGCGACAAGTTCAGTGGCGGCCGCTGCGGGCACGAGGGCGTCGGCGGCTTCGCGCGCCCGCTTGCGGCGCACAAGCGCATTCGGCTCGTCAGCCATCGCATCCTCCAGGGCGCGCAACAGCTCGCCCCGGACGAACTCCGCCTCTTCCACGGCAGCGTCAAAAAGGCGCGTGAGTTCCTCATCGGCGGCGATGGCCACCGGCACTACTGCCCCGTCGGCCCCGCGCTCGCTCACGGCTAGCCCGTGGCCCCGGATCGCGGCGGCCGCGTCGCGCGAGACACCCCGCACATGCAGGGTGGCGCTGGCGTGTTCCAGCATGCCCGCGCGCGAATCGGCGAGATCGTCGGCGTTGCGGCGCAGGAGGGAGGCCGACGGGACGTCGCTAAGCATGGCGAATGCCACCGCCCCCTCGCCTTGGGTGACGCCTTCTGCAACCGGGATCCGCATCGCGGTTGCTGCGACAAGTTCTACCTGCATTTACAGACCGAGGTAAGCGTCGAGTCCGATGGTCAGGCCCGGGCGGTTCGCCACCTCGCGCACGCCGGTGAGCACGCCCGGGACGAAGGACTCGCGGCCGTAGGAATCCTGGCGGATGGTCAGGGACTGCTCGGTGGTGCCGAAGATGACCTCCTCGTGCGCGACCATGCCCTGCATGCGCACCGCGTGGACCGGCACACCGTCGACGTTGGCGCCGCGGGAGCCGTCGAGCGCCTGCTCGGTGGCATCCGGCATGTCGGCCAGGCCGGCTTCCTTGCGCGCATCCGCGATCCCCTGCGCGGTCTTGACCGCCGTGCCGGAAGGCGCGTCCAGCTTGTTCGGGTGGTGGAACTCCACCACTTCCGCGGACTCAAAGAACGGCGCGGCCTGGCGGGCGAACGCCATGGTGAGCACGGCGGAGATGGCGAAGTTCGGGGCGATGAGCACGCCCACCCCCTCGTTCGCCGCGCACCAGTCGCGCACCTTCTGGTAGCGCTCGTCGTCGAAGCCGGTGGTGCCCACTACGCAGTGGATGCCGTTATTGATGCAGAACTCCAGGTTGTCCATCACCGCGTTCGGGGTGGTGAAGTCGACGATGACGTCCACGCCTTCGTCCACCAGCACCTGCAGCGAGTCGCCGCTGTTTACCTCTGCGGCGAGCTGCAGGTCATCCGCCTTTTCCACACCGGCAACAACGGCGGAGCCGACCCTGCCGGCCGCTCCGAGCACTCCAACTTTGATCATGGGTGTCCTTTCTATTTGTCTCCGCCGGCCATGGTAGCCCCGCTAGGGTGGGGCTTATGACTCTCCACAGCCGCAGCTTCCGACCCCGCCGCAGCCGAGCCGTCTTCGCAGCGCTCGCAGTGACCGCTTTGACCGTTGCGGGCTGCGGCGCTGAGACCGGAGAAGCCGGGACGTCGTCTGAGCCAACCTCAGAGTCGGCCACGGCGACGAGCGCCGCCGAAAGTGCTGCAACGCCGGTGTCCACTTCCACGTCCGCGTCCGCGGAGCAACCAGAGGAGGCCGACACCAGGGACGTCTCCGCGGCAGCGGCCCCGGCGGGCGGCCCGTCCGCCTCCCCGTTCACCATGGAAGACACCCACCTACAGAACCCGGGTCACCCCGAGCTGCAGATCGAGGACATCCGGGCGGGCTCCCACGAAGACGTCGACCGCGTCGTGGTGGAGCTTTCCGGCGCCGGCACGCCGAACGTGCTGGCCGGCTACACCGCAGACCCGCGCCAGCAGGCCTCTGGAATGCCGCTTGTGCCAGCCGGCAACGCGTACTTCGAGCTGATCATCCAAGGTGTGCCGTGGTCGATGGGCCTGAGCGACGCCGACTTGGCCAAGGCTGACCCCGCCGGCGTGGCGGCCGGGGGCATCCAGGAGATCGCCGACGGCGGAATCTTCGAGGCGGATGCCCAGTACATCGTCGGCCTTGATGCCCAGCGCCCGTACAACCTGTACCTGTTGGAGAACCCGACCCGCGTGGTCGTGGACTTTCAGAAGTAGGAGGCAACAATGAGTCTGATTTCCTGGCTCGGACTCGGGTTCGTGGCACTGCTCGCCATCGGCGGCATCGTTGCCTTGGGCAATACTTCAAAGGAGATCTACGAAAGCGACATGGAGGAAGACTCCAAGCGCCGGTGGGGTTTCCTCATGGGGTTTTCACCCCTAGCCGGGCTGTACGCCTACAAGAGGCGGAATGAACTGTTCGGTCACGGCGAGCGGCCAGTGGATGAGCCTGGCCGGGGTGGCGATCCGGAAGAATTCCGTAGCTAAAGATTCCCAGCCTTTTATGCGATGCCGCGCCCAAAAAGCGTCTAGAGTGAACGGGAGCACACTGACGCCTAAAAGTGGCGCCGGAGAATCTGTGTGAAAGGTTTTGTGATGTTTGACCCCTATCGCCGCCCCACGGTGGCGGTTGTCGGCGCCGGAATCTCTGGTTGCACCGCCGCGGCGGAGTGCGCGTTTTCCGGCTTCGACACCACGCTGTTCGACCGCCAGGAGTACATCGGCGGCCACCTGACCGCCCCGGACGCACCCACCGTGTCCAGGCGGCAACACTTCCGCACCCCGTACTTGAAGCTCACAACGACGGACGGCACCCCGCGCTCGCTCATCGCGCACCTCGAGGCCGCCGTCGATGCGAGCGGCGCGACCTTCAGAGGTGGTGCCGAGGTCACGGGCGCCGAATGGAACGCCGAGGAAGGACAGTGGGAGGTCAGCTACACCCGCGGCGGCGAGACGCGCACTGAGCTTTTCGACGTGCTGATCCGCGCGACCGGCGAGCCCTCCCCGTGGATCGGTGTCCCGGGCCGGGCAAACATCAGCGCGGACGAGCTGTACCTCCACAACGGCGTGGACGTCGTCGGCCTGCCCAACGCGTTGTTCGTGGACTACCACACCCCGGACCCGAAGTTCGACCAGAAGTCCTGGGCCATCTTTGAGGCGCGCGGCGACTACGCGCGCAGGTACGTGCGCCAGCTGGAGATCCGCGGCCCCGGCGCCCTGACCGTCAAGCCGGACAAGTGGCGCGTGCAACCCGGCACCGTCCGCGGGCTGAAGGCAGCCCTTGTCGAATTCGATCCGGACGTCCACGCATTTACCCGCGCCGAGAACTACCAGGCCGCATCCCGCCGCGCCCGAAGCGAAGCTGCAAGCTAGGCAGCGGCGAACGATAGCTTTTTAGGAGACACGATGACCACCTTGAAACCCTCCGCCAGCACGACCCCAGCCGAGTTCGACTCCCACGGTGCCGCAGTAGACGCCAGCGGCCTGCCCGAGCTCGGCCCGGATTCTATTTTGTGGCAGCGCTTCGGCGACTGGCGCTCCCTGTTCGTGGCCCTGAGCGCCGGCGTGCTGCAGATCGCGCAGCGCGACATCAGCCGTTCGCTTGTGCAGCAGTCCAACGTTTTCGACAACGAGGTCGCCCGCCTGGTCCGCTCCGCGTTCCCGATTATCCGCACGGTGTACGAGGGCCCGGAGGTCGGCGCGATGATCCGCGACTTCCATAAGGACATCAAGGGCACCCACCCGGACGGCTCGCGCTACCACTCGCTGAACCCGGAGGTCTACTACTGGGCGCACGCGACCTTTACCGCCATGCCCTATCTCCTGGCCGGCAACTTCATGCCCGACATGACGCACGCCGAGCGCGAGCAGCTCTTCCAGGAGTCGCGCACCTGGTACAGCTACTACGGCGTGGCCGAGCCGGAGAACGCCCCGAAGTCCTACGACGAATACGTCGACTACATGGATGCCATGTACGACAAGCTGGGCCCGAGCGAGACCATCGACCGCTCCCGCATCATGAACGGCCTGACGCTGGATCCGCCGGACCCGTCGGTGCCCCGCTGGGCGTGGAAGCCGATCGCGCCGTACGCGTCAAAGCTTCTGCTGTGGGTCTCCATCGGTTTGCTGCCGGAGAAGGTCCGCAACTCCCTCGGCCTTGAGTGGACCAAGTCCGACCAGCGCAAGCTCAACGTCTTCTCCCGTGCCACGCGCGCCGTGTTCTCGGTGCTGCCGCGCAAGGCGCGCATGGTGGCGATCGCCTCCCGCGCCTTCGAGCGCGCCGAGGCGGAGACCAGATAAAAGGCGCGAAGCACGGGGCCGTCGGTGCGTGCCGACGGCCCCGTGCTTTTTCTTTTCTCTGTCTACTTCGGAACCTTCAGCTGCACCGCGGGCGCATGCAGGTGCAGCCCGTCGAGGCTGACCATCTGCATGGACACGTTGCCGAGGGCGATTCGGTCCATCACAAAATTCGGCACGGGAACGTTTGGTACCGGGCGGGCATCCGGCACACCCAACTGAGCGAGTACGTCGCCGAGGGAGCCGCGGAGGTCTACTGTCACCGGGACCGTGGGCACTCCTGCTACGACAGGGGTTGCGGTCAGCCCGGTGGCAACGACGGTCACGGGCCCGTCGGAAACCTGTGTCTCAACTTGGCCGGTGGTGAGGATTCCGCGGGCTGCGAAACCTGGCACTTCCAGCGAGAGGTTGCGCGCGGTGAGCTTGTCCCCTGTCAGGATCAGCGTCCGCGTCGGCACGTCGCCGATTGTGACCATGCCCATCGTGGCTCGCACGTTGCCGGTGATCGCCACATTGTCTGCGGTCACGGTGCTGAGGTTCTGCGGCGCGATCGTTCGCGTCGGCTCGAGTTCCGGGTACGTCAGTAGATCCCGCGACTCCTCGGGTTGGGGTGCTTGCGCCGAGGGCAACTGCGGCGCCGGCGGCACCTGAATATCCAGCGGATTGGGCAAGCTTGGCAGCTGAGGCAATTCAGGCGCGGGAGGCAACGGCGGCAGCGCCGGGATTTGCGGCTGCTGCGGCGCCGACTCTTGGGCGTTGACCGCGGGCTCTTCTCCCAGATTCACCGCAAGCAATCCCGCAGCCGAAAGCACGACAGCGACGGATTTGGCGTTGCGCAACAAAGACAGGTCGATCTTGGTGGATCCTCCGCGGCGGGGAACTTCACCTTCGTCCGCTGCCGGCGGCGCCTGCTCCCGCTTTCCACTTCGGGTGTGCTTGCCACCAGGTTTCGCATCCCGGTCCTCCCAGGCGAGACCGAGGGCTCCGCCAACAATGCCAAGCAGAGAGCCGACGAGGAACCCGCCTATATTCGACGTTGGCAGCGCGACAATGGCCACCAAAATGCTCATCACACCCAGATAGGGCGCAGCAAACGGCTGCAGCCACATACCGATACCGAACATGATCAGCGCGGCACCGATGAGCAACGTGGATACGCCCGAGATGGTTGCAATCATCACCAGCAAGTCGGACACGCGGATAGTGAAGTAGGCCGGTGCGAGCATCACTACGCCGGAGAGAATTACCAGCAGGCCCGGAAGAAACGGCCGCTGTTTCCGCCATGCTTTGAACCGTTCTCGTGCGGGAGTTTGCTCGGCACGGTGCCCACCGTCGCGGCGCTTCGCTCCCCGCCCCTTCTTCTCCTCGTCGGCAGCGCTTTGCTGCGCGTCTTCGGAGTCGCCGTCGTCGAAGAAGAAGTCGTCGTCCTCCGGTTCGGTGTTAGCTCGTGCAGCCATCGGCCATTCCCCGCGCTACGTCGACCACCACGCCGGAGGCGATGAGCTTCTTCGCACCGACGGAGGTGGCGCGAATGTCATCCGCACTCAGCGTGACCTTATTTGCGTGCAGACCCCATGTTCCCTGCGGCGCCATGGAGTTGAACTGATTCGCATCGGCGCCTACCGAGGCATCCGTGAGGTCGAGTGCGCCCTTGATGTCGGTCGCACCGACGACGAGGTCGCGGACCTCGACGCTGTTGTCGCCGAGCGCCTTTAGCGTGAACGTGCTCTCGCCCACCACCGGAACGTCGGGAAGCGCCGCGGAAAGACAGAGGTTAGAGGCGTACGCGTGCTCAAATTTGAGTCGCGCTACGGGGAGCGACTCATTGGCCATCTGTTCCCCGTCGGTAAAAATGCTCAGCCCTTCCCCATCAAGGTGGGTCATACTGATTTTGAAAAACGTTCCCGACAATGCGAGGTTCGCAGTCAGTCCGCCCTGCGCAACAGCAACGCCGGTGGCGCCAAAGCCGATGAGCCCAGCGAGAAGAGCTGCACCAGCTTTCGCCTTGTTGATCCTTCCCATGGCGTTTCCTTCCGTCCGTGGCCGGACGCCAAACCGCCGGTCTGCCGACGGCTGCCATCACGGTAAGCGTTTATGATCTGGAACACCGTAGCACATCGCATGTAAGGGGTTTAACACATCCGCGCCACCCATTTTCGACCGTTACCCGTGACCCACTTCGCAGTGACTATTTGCGTGTATTACACTTCACAAACACACGCGAACTTGTCCCTAGCAGCCCACAGAGAAAAGGAAGATCGCTGATGTCTCACGCACTTGCACCTGATGGAGCAGACGCCCGCACGAACGAATCCGCAGAGGACACCCGCTTCGCGCAGCCGGACAATCTGGAAAAGCCGGAGCGCGCAAAGCGCGAACTGAAGCGAGCGCCGCTCGGCCCGGATTCCTTGCTGTGGAAGTGGGGCTCGGACCAGCGTCTGCAGCTCCTGCGCGGCTACACCGGCGTGTTGCAGAACATGCACCCGGCAATCGGCCAGTCGCTGCTGGATCACTCCAAGTTCTTCGAAGAGCCCTTTGCGCGCCTTGAGCGCTCCACCCCGCAGATCATTTACTCCATCTACGATGACGGCACCCGCGCCAAGATGATCCGCGATTACCACCACACCATCAAGGGCAAGCTCCGCAACGGCGAGCGTTACCACTCGCTGAACCCGGACGTGTACTGGTGGGCGCACGCCACCTTCGTCTGGCGCGTCATTTGGGCGCAGGAACTTTTCGGCACCCCCTTCACCCGCGCGGAGAAGGAGCAGATCATCCAGGAGGGCGTGACGTGGTGGGACATGTACGGCATGTCCGAGCGCCCGGTGATCGACACCCTCGACGGCTACATCAAGTACTTCGAGGAGATGGAGGAAAAGGTCCTCGAGCGCAACGAAACGGTCGACTTCGCCTTGCGCACCGCCCGCGTGGAGCCGGTCAAGGCTCCGGACGGCGTGCCTGAGGCGGTGTGGAAGGTCATTTGGAAGCCGCTCATGAACAGCGTCATCTGGCTGACCTACGGCACGCTGAGCGATAAGCAGCGCGAGATCCTGGACCTGCCATGGACCAAGAAGGACCAGCGCCGGTTCGACCGCATCGCCAAGGCGGTGAAGAAGCTGTTCACCATCCTGCCGGAAGACAAGCGCTACATGGAGCCGGGTCGCTCCATGATGATCAAGGCGGGGATGATCGAAGGCAAGTACAAGGAACCGAAGCTTGCCGACGCGTACCACGGCAACGGCGGCAACGACGCGGACACCGCGCCCAAGGACGCACCGAAGGACGGCGACGCAGACGGTCGCCGCGCCGCCGGTTGCCCCTTCTAACCGTTCTCATCCGCCCCAGGACCGCAGGCCCTGTCCCTCCACTTCGCAGGCGCCTCCGGTGCTGGGGTGTTCTTCTCGTTCAACCATTGTTACGGAGACCTCATGGCTATCACCCGCTTGAAAGAACAACCGCTCCCCGCGGACTTCCTCGACCGGCTGCAGAAATTCACCACCAACGCGACGACCGGCTCCCTGTACACAGGCGAGCGTAAATCGGTCACCTCCCCGTTCTTCGACGGTGAGCTTGGCTGGGTCGGTGTCGGCACCGCCGCCGACGTGGACGAGGCGTTCAAGCTCGCCCGCCGCGCGCAGCCGTTGTGGGCCGCGAAGCCAGTGAAATACCGCGCCGCTTTGCTGGAACGCTTCCACGACCTGGTCAAGGAAAACCGTGAGCTGCTCGCGGACATCGTCCAGCTTGAAACCGGCAAGGACCGCACCGCGGCTTACGACGAAGTGCTGGACGTGATGAACAACGCCCGCTACTACGCCAACATCGCCGCCGACGAACTAGAGATGAAGGCGCGACCGGGCGCATTTCCCCTCATCACAAAAACCGTCGAGCAGCGGGTGCCGAAGGGTATCGTCGGGCAGATCAGCCCGTGGAATTACCCGCTCGCGCTCGGCATCTCAGATGCGCTCGCGGCGCTCGTCGCGGGCAATGCCGTGATTGCCAAGCCGGACCTGAACACCCCGTTTTCCAACATCATCTCGCTGAACCTCCTACTCAACGCCGGCCTTCCGCACGACGTGTTCCAGATCGTCACAGGCACCGGCCGCGAGGTGGGCCAGGCAATCGCCCAGCAGTGCGACTACCTCATGTTCACCGGCTCCACCGCCACCGGCAAGCTTTTGGGCAAGGTTGTCGGCGAACGCCTCGTGGGCTACTCCGCGGAGCTCGGCGGCAAGAACCCGATGATCATCGCGCCAGATGCGGACATCGAAGCCCACATCGACACCATCGCCACCGCCTGCTTCTCCAACTCCGGCCAGTTGTGCGTCTCCATCGAGCGCATCTACGTGCCCGACGAGGTCTTCGACCGCTTCATCGGCGCGTTCCGCGAGGCCACCAAACGCATCAAACTGGGTTCGGGCTTGAACTGGAACTACCAGATGGGCTCGCTGATCAACCAGAACCAGTTGGAGACCGTGCAACGGTTCGTCGATGACGCCGTGGCCAAGGGCGCGACCGTCGTCACCGGCGGCACACCCCGACCGGACCTTGGGCCGTTCTTCTTCGAACCGACGGTGCTAACAGACGTGCCCGAAGGCGCCGACCTGCTCACCCAGGAGGTCTTCGGCCCGGTCGTCTACGTCCAGCGGGTGGCGGACACCGACGAGGCGATCCGCCTAGCCAACAACACCAGCTACGGCCTCAACGCCTCCGTGTTCGGCGCTCCCGACACAGCCTGGGAGATCGCCGAGCAGGTGCAGGCCGGCGGCGTGACCATCAACGACGGCTACGCGGCCACCTGGGCATCCGTGTCCACCCCGCTCGGCGGCGTGAAGGAGTCGGGCGTGGCCCGCCGCCACGGCCCCGAGGGCCTGACCAAGTACACCGAGGTCAAGAACATCTCCCAGCAGCGGATTATGTCCATGCGTGGCCCGAAGCAGATGCCGCGCAAGTACTACGGCGAGCTCATGACCACTGCGCTGGATCTGGGCAAGAAGTTGCGGTTCTTGCCGTGACGTGAAACGTCGAGAAGCAAGAAAGCGGGCGCCCTCACCACGAGAGCGCTCGCTTTTCGACGATTACCTGTCGGTTTACTCGCCGTCCTCGACCGGAACCAACGAGATCTTGCCGCGGTTGTCGATGTCGCGGATCTCCACCTCGACCTTGTCGCCGACGTTGATGACGTCCTCGACGTTTTCCACGCGGGTGTTGCCGCCCAGGTTGGAGATGTGAATCAGGCCGTCGGTGCCCGGCATGATGGACACGAACGCACCGAACGCCACGGTCTTGACCACGGTGCCCAGGTAGCGCTCGCCCACCTTCGGCATCTGCGGATTGGCAATCGCGTTGATCTTCTCAATCGCGGCGTCCGCTGCCTCGCCGGAAGCGGCGGAGACGAACACCGTGCCGTCGTCCTCGATGGAGATCTCCGCGCCGGTGTCCTCGGTGATCTGGTTGATGGTCTTGCCCTTCGGGCCGATGACCTCGCCGATCTTGGCCACGGGAACCTTGACGGTGGTGATCTTCGGGGCGAGCCCGCTCATCTCGTCCGGGCCCTCGATGACCTCGGCCATGGTGTCCAGGATGGCGTCGCGCGCGTCGTGCGCCTGGTTCAACGCGTCAGCCAGCACCTTCGACGGGATGCCGTCGAGCTTGGTGTCCAGCTGCAGCGCAGTGATGAACTCGCGGGTGCCGGCGACCTTGAAGTCCATGTCGCCAAAAGCGTCCTCTGCGCCCAGAATGTCGGTCAGCGCGACGTACTCGGTCTCGCCGTTGACCTCGCCGGAGACCAGGCCCATGGCGATGCCAGCCACCGGGGCGGCCAGCGGCACGCCCGCGTTGTACAGCGACAGCGTGGAGGCGCACACCGAACCCATGGAAGTCGAGCCGTTGGAACCCAGCGCCTCGGAAACCTGGCGGATGGTGTACGGGAAGTCCTCGCGCGACGGGATCACCGGCAAAAGCGCACGCTCGGCGAGCGCGCCGTGGCCGATCTCGCGGCGCTTCGGGGAACCGACGCGGCCGGTCTCACCGGTGGAGTACGGCGGGAAGTTGTAGTGGTGGATGTAGCGCTTGGAATCCTCCGGGTGCAGCGAATCCAGGTGCTGCTCCATCTTCAGCATGTCCAGGGTGGTCACGCCGAGAATCTGGGTCTCGCCGCGCTCGAACAGTGCGGAGCCGTGGGCGCGCGGGATGAGCTGGACCTCGACCTCAAGGTCGCGGATGTCGGTCACGCCGCGGCCGTCGATGCGGAAACCCTCGGTGAGGATCTTCTCGCGCACGATCTGCTTCATCAGCGCGTTGTAGGCCGCGCGGATCTCCTTCGACGCCGCCGCGTGCTCCTCACGATCATCGTCGTCGATGTCGAAGTCATCGAGAAGGCTGTCCTCGATGTCTTCCATGTACTCGTTGGTGGCCTCGTCGCGCTCGGCCTTGCCCTTGATGGTCAAAAGCTTGGCCAGCTTCTTAGACGCCTTCTTCTCCACGGCGTTGAAGACCTTGTCGGAGTACGCCGGGAAGAGCTGGAACTCCTTGGTCTCCTTGGCCATCTCCTCGGCCAGGCCGCGCTGGGCGCGGCACAGCGTCTCAATGAACGGCTTGGCGGCCTCGATGCCCTCGGCGACGGTGGACTCGGTCGGTGCCGGGTAGCCGGCCTCAATCTGCTTGACCACGTTCACGCCGGCGCCAGCCTCCACCATCATGATGGCGACGTCTTCCTCGGTCTTACGGCCGCGCTTGCGCTCGACCATGCGGCCGGCGACAACCATCTCGAACAGGCAGCGCTCGTGCTGCTCGTGGTTCGGGAAGGCCACCCACTGGCCCTCCGGGTGCTTGTCGTCCGCCAGCAGCGCCATGCGCACGCCGCCGACCGGACCGGAAACCGGCAGACCCGACAGCTGGGTCGCAGCGGACGCGCCGTTGATTGCCACGACGTCGTAGTACTCCTCCGGGTGCTGCGAAAGCACGGTGATGACCACCTGCACCTCATTGCGCAGGCCCTTGACAAAGGTCGGGCGCAGCGGGCGGTCGATCAGGCGGCACGCCAGGATCGCCTGGGTGGAGGGACGGCCCTCGCGGCGGAAGAAGGAGCCCGGGATCTTGCCGGCCGCGTACATGCGCTCTTCCACGTCCACGGTCAGCGGGAAGAAGTCGAAGCCCTCGCGCGGCTGGTTGGATGCGGTCGTGGTGGCCAGCATCATCGTCTCGTCGTCGAGGTAGGTGGTGACGGATCCGTCCGCCTGGCGGGCCAGCTGGCCGGTTTCAAAGCGGATGGTGCGCGAACCGAAGTCGCCGTTGTCCAGGGTCGCTACTGCCTCGGTGATGCCAAATTCCTCGTCCACGTGGACATCGAAAGCATTCTTTGGCTTGAAGTTGCTCAAAAGGATCCCTCTCCTTGAAGGTTTGTGGCGATCATCGGTGCCGCCTTGTCGTGTTTCTCATGCAACGGCCAATGATGATAACAAAAAACGCCCCACCGTGCTGGTGAGGCGTTCTTTTGAGCTGAAGCTTAGCGACGCTTAGCGGCGCAGACCCAGGCGACCGATCAGGTCACGGTAGCGCTCGACGTTGTTCTCGCGCAGGTACTTCAGCAGACCGCGACGACGGCCGACGAGCAGCAGCAGGCCACGACGGGAGTGGTGGTCGTGCTGGTGGTCCTTGAGGTGCTCGGTCAGGTTGTTGATGCGCTCGGTCAGCAGCGCAACCTGGGCCTCCGGGGAACCGGTGTCGGTCTCGTGCAGGCCGTAAGCCTTGAGGATCTCAGCCTTCTTCTCAGTGGACAGCGCCATGAGGTACTCCTTGGTTGTTTCAGTTCGCGTTCTACGGAAAAAGTCTTCGCTGCGCCGCAACTGCCGCGAACCACAGTCAAATGGCGCAAGACCTTGGGAGAGGTTACACGACCGGGGTCTCGCGGGCCAAACCGGTCAGCCGGCGCATGAACTCCTCTAAGAAGCGCTCCACGTCCACCCCCACGGCCACGCGGGCGGACTTCACCGGGTCGTTCAGGCACGTCTCGTCGCCGATGGTGCGCCCGCGCGTTTCGCCCTCCGTGTCCACCTTCAAATTGATGGCCAGCGTGTCCACCAGGGAAGGATCCGCGGCCACCGCGACAGCCAGCGGGTCGTGGAGCCCGCATCCGCCGAGGTGCGGTGCCGTGGTCTCGTAGGCCTTGATGTAGTAGTTAGTAGCCGTAGCGAGGAAGTCTCCCCCGGCAGTGCCCAGATCCCCCCACTGCTTCGTCTCCACCGTGGTCAGCAACGTTTGCAGGGTGACATCCAGGCCGATCATGGTGATGTCCTCGCCCTGGCGGAACACAAAGTCGGCCGCCTCCGGGTCCTGGTTGATGTTCGCCTCCGCGCACGGGGTGACGTTGCCCGGCACTGTCAGCGCACCGCCCATACACACAATGTGCGCGCGCGAGGCGAAGTTTTCGTCGGCCTCAGCCGCGGCAGCCACCGTCGTGAGCGGCCCGACGGGGACGATAACCAGGTCGTCGCCGTACCGGTGCACAGACTGCACCATGAAATCGACGGCGGACTGCTGCTCGGCCGCACGTGAGGCGTCGTAAAGCTTCGCTTCCCCGATGCCGTTGACTCCGTGGATGAACTGGGAAATCTCCATGACTTCGAAGTCCTCCCGCTGGGGACCTGCGTACACCGGAACGTCCGTCCTACCGAACAGTTCCAGGATGGCCAGCGAGTTTCGCACCGCCTGATCAACTTCGACATTGCCGTACGTGCACGTTACCCCGATGAGGTCCAACTCCGGCGAGGCAAGCGCGTACGCGATAGCCAACGCGTCGTCGATGCCGGTGTCCACGTCCAGAATGAGCTTTCGGGCCATTTACGCCACTCCTAAGATCTCGCGGGTCGTTTCCACGTCACGGGCCATGTTATCCAGCAACTCGTCCACCGAGTTGAACTTCACCATGTCGCGCACTTTGCCCACGAACTCCACACGCGCCATCCGGCCGTACAGGTCCGCGTCGCGGTCCAGCACGAAGGACTCCACGCTGCGCCGCGCATCCCCGAACGTGGGGTTGGTGCCCACGGAAATGGCCGCCGGGTAGCGCACGCCGGGTTGCATGTCGCCGTCGATCTCGCCGTCGTCGATGATGGTCAGCCACCCCGCGTACACGCCGTCCGCGGGCACCGCCGAGGTGTCGGAGGCGTACTGGTTCGCCGTCGGGTAGCCCAGCTCCTTGCCGCCGCGGCCCGCACCGCGCTCAATCGGCGCGATGACGGAAAAGGGCCGGCCCATAAAGTCGGTGGCCAGGGCAACGTCGCCGCCGGAGAGGTGGTCGCGGATGGCGGTGGAGCAAATCCGCACCTCGCCCTCGCCCAGCAGCTTGACGATGGTCACGTCCACGCCCGCGCGCTCCCCCAGCTGCGCCATGTCGGTTGCGGTGCCGGCGGCGTCGCGGCCGAAGGTGAAGTTCTCCCCCACCAGCACGTGCTTCGCGCCCAGGGCGGAAACCAGCACGTCGTCCATGTACTCCGCGGGCGTCAGGCCTGCGAGTTCCTCGCGGAAGTCGATGACCAGCAGCGCATCCACGCCGAGGTCGGCGATGTGGCGGGCGCGCTCGTCGAGAGGCATCAGCGCCCGCGGAGCACGTTCCGGGGCGAAAATGGTCACGGGGTGCGGGTCGAAGGTCATCACCACGCACGGCACCCCCAGCTCGCGCGCGGTGTCCACCGCTTTGGAAATGAGCAGCTGATGGCCACGGTGCACCCCGTCGAACACACCGATAGTGACCACCGTGCCGGCTTCCGCGAAGGAATCCGGCACGCTCGAAAGCCCGCGCAGAATATCCACGGGGACTTAGCGTACGGCATACTTCGGAAGCATGAACGATCCCCTCGCAACCTCCGGAATCGTCGTCGTGGACAAGCCCGCTGGCATGACCAGCCACGACGTTGTCGCCCGCCTGCGCCGTTTATTCGGCACCCGCAAAGTCGGCCACGCAGGCACGCTCGACCCCATGGCAACCGGCGTGCTCGTCGCTGGCATCGAGCGCGGGACGAAGCTTCTGGCCCACCTGGTGGCAGAGGACAAGGTGTACGAAACCACCATCCGCCTGGGTGCCTCGACGACGACGGATGATGCCGAGGGCGAGATCGTCGACAAGCATGAAGCCTCCGGTGTGACCGATGAGGCGATCCGCGCCGGGGTGGCGAAGCTGACCGGCACGATCATGCAGGTGCCGTCGAAGGTGTCCGCGATCAAGATCGGCGGGCGGCGCGCGCACGAGCTGGTCCGCGCCGGCGAGGAGGTGGACATCCCCGCCCGCGAGGTGACCATCCACGCGTTTGAGTTGGGCGAGATCCGACGCGGCGGCGATTACGTGGACGTCGACGCGCGCGTGCACTGCTCCTCCGGCACCTACATCCGCTCGCTCGGGCGCGACCTCGGCGCCGCCCTCGGTGTCGGGGGGCATTTGATTGCCTTACGACGCTCACGCGTCGGCTCCTTCTCCCTCACCGACGCACGCACCCTCGAACAGCTCGAGGACTCCGCCGAGCTGTCCCTGAGCCTGGACGAGGCCTTGACGCGGGCGTGGCCGGTGCTCGACGTGACTGCCGAGGAATACGACGCCCTGGCCATGGGCAAATGGCTGGAGCCGCGCGGGCTGGAAGGCGTCCACGCGGCGGTGGGCCCGGACGGGCGCGCGGTAGCGCTGGTGAAGGAGAAAGGCAAGCGGCTGGCCACGGTGTTCGTGGCGCGCCCGTCGACGCTGTAGACGGTGTTGGTTGGGCTGCGGTCGCCGTCGCCGCGCCCGCGCTACCGCACGTAGGTGGCCGTGACCACGTAGCCGCAGCGCTCGACCCAGCGGCCCTCGAACAGCGGCACCGGGGCGGGGCGGGCCAAAAGCTGGGAGGTGAACGTCCCGTCGGTGCGCAGCTCGATTTCGGCTTCGTCAAAGTCCAGCCAGCGCCGGGTCATCGGGTACCAGCACTTGTAGGTGGCTTCCTTCGCGCAAAACAGGAGGCGGTCCGCCCACGGGTAGCCGTCGGCCTGCAGCCGCTGCACCATCGCGATCTCGGTTGCGCTGGCGATGGAGTGCAGCACCCCCTCCGGAAGCGGCTCGGCGGGTTCCGCGTCCAAGCCCATTGAGTGCACGTGCCTGGTGGAGGCGGCCACGGCGGCGCGCAGCCCGTCGGTATGCGTGAGCGAGCCGGTGAAACCCTCCGGCCACAGCGGCATGCCCCGCTCCCCCCGCAGGATGGCGCCGGCCGATTCCACGCCGAGTTCGCGCAGGGCCTGGTGGGCACACCAGCGGGCGTCGCCGAACTCGCCTTTGCGCAGGTCCACGGCGGCGCTGACTTCCTTGCGCTCGTCGGGGTGCAGGTGCTCGTAGCGGGTCAGGTCCACGGCGTCGGATGCGTCGTCGGTCAGGTAGAACACGCAGCGTGCCTCGGGAGGGAACAGCGCAACGTCTTGCATCACTGCTCAACCTCCATGACCGGGTACGGGAACGGCTGCGCGGACGGGTGACGCTCCCATTCGCGCGGATAGCCGAGAGACGCTTCGATGTGCTCGATTCCGTCGACAGTTGTCACCCCCGGCATGTGCAGGTGACCGTACACGACGGCTTGCGCGTTGTAGCGCTGGGCCCAGGTTCGCGTGTGCCGGGTGCCGCACCACAGGGCGATGTCGGACCACTGCATGCGCTGCACCGGTTCCTGTACCAGGGGCCAGTGGTTGATCAGGATCGTCGGGCCGTTGATGCGGGACAGCCGTTTGGTGGTGTAGGCCAGGCGGTCCCAGCACCAGGCGCGGATGTCCACGAAGGGGGCGATGGCGACCTCGTCGGTCATCACCACGTTGTTTTCGTGGGCCGCGGCGAGCGCCTCCTCGACGGTGAGGTTGCGGGCGCGGAACGAGTAGTCGTAGAGGGTGAACAGCGGGCAGACGGTCACTCCGCCGAAGACTGGGTAGCGGTCCTCCGGGGTGATCACGCCGATCGAGCGCATGGCCTGCACCAGCATCGTGTACTTCTCGCGCCCGCGGTGCCTGTCCGCGGAGCGGCAGAACAGCTCGTGGTTGCCGGGCACCCACACCACCGTGTCGAAGCGGTTGGCAAGATCTTCCATCACCTGGACGATCAGCTCCGGGCGCTCGGCTACGTCACCCGCGACAATGAGCCAGTCCGACGGGTCGGCCGGCTGGATGGCATCGATTTTCGGGCCGTTGCGCTTCACCGCCGCGTGCAGGTCGCTTACGGCCCAGAGCGTGGTGGTCATTCCTCATTCTTACCATCCACGCCAGACACGGCCCATCGCATTGAGCGGAATCTCCACGCCACGCCAATCAACCGCGCCACTACCTGGCCCAGCTGCCCGACCCAGATGCCGGTAAGCCCCCAGCCGAACGCCCCGGAGGCCAGGATGATCGGCAGCGCCACCCCCAATAGCGAGAACAGTGTGAGGTTGCGCAGAAACGCTGCGTCGGCGGCGCCGAGCAGCACGCCGTCGAGGGCGAAGACCGCCCCGCCGACCAGGATCATCCCGATGAGCAGGAACCAGGGAACCCGCAGCGTGTCGACGACATCCGGGTCCGACGTGAAGATGCTCTGGATCGGCACAGCGAACACCGCGAACACGGCGGACAGCGCCACCGCGAAGATCATGGAGTACTTCAGCGCCTGCACCCCCACGGCGCGGGCCTCTTTCGCTCCCCCGCGGCCCAGCGCGGAACCGGTCAGTGTCTGCGCCGCAATCGCCAGCGAGTCCAGCACGAGCGTGAGGAAGTTCCACAGCTGCAGCATGAGCTGGTGCGCCGCCAGCGCCACCACCCCGATCCGGCCGGCCACCGACGCGGCCGCGAGGAGCGAGACCTGGAACGACAGCGAGCGCAAAATCAGGTCGCGGCCCAGCACGAGCTGGCGTTTGATCACGCCCCAACGCGGCGCCCAGCTACCGCCGTACCTGCCGTTCTCGCGCACCAGCACGGCCACGAACAGCGTTGCGGTGATCCCCATGCCGATCACGTTGGAGACCGCCGAGCCGATCAGCCCGTAGCGCCCCACCAGGATCGGCAGCAAAATGGCGCCGGGGACCAGCCCGCACAGGGTGAGGTAAAACGGCAGCTTGGTGTTTTGCACGCCGCGCATCCAGCCGTTTCCGGCCATGATCATCAGTGTCATCGGCACCGCAAAAACAGCCACGCGCATCCACTGGGCCGACCGCAGACTCGTGTCGTAATCGCTGGCGAGCGCTTGGGCGAGAGGCTGCGCGAACAGCCCCACAATGAGCGCCAGCAGCGTGCCGACGCCCAAGGCCACCCACGTGGCCTGCACCCCCTCTGCGACAGCCTTGTCTCGCCGGCCGGCGCCGAAGAAGCGCGAGCTGCGCGCAGTGGTGCCGTAGGACAAAAACGTCAGCTGGGTGGTCACCGTGGACTGAATCGCCGCACCCGCTGCAAGTGCCGCGAGCTCGGCGGTGCCCAGCCGGCCCACCACCGCGGTGTCCAGAAGCAGGTACAGCGGGTTGGCGGCCAGGACGCCGAGCGCGGGGAGGGCGAGCATGAGGATATCGCGGCCCATTGAACGTTGTGTTGCTGGTTGCGAGTTAGTCATCGGGCTCCGGGAACGCGTCGAGAAGCTGGCGTATGACCTCGTTGCGGGTGCCGGTGGCGGAGTAGCCGGCCGCGGCCCAGTGGCCGCCGCCGCCCAGCTGTTGCGCGACGGCGGAGACATCCACCACCACCGAGCGCAGCGACATCGCCCAGTATTTCGGCGCCTGCTCCTTGAGCACAACGCCGACATCGGTGCCTTCCAGCGAGCGGGAGTAGTCGATGATCGACTCCACCGCCGTCTGGCTCATCCGCGAGTGGATGCCCACCGGGATGGTCAGCACCGCAACGGACAGGCCCTTCGTGGGCACGATCTGGGTCTTGGCCAGCACCTCGCCCATCAGCTGCAAGTCCACAGGGCCCATCGTGTCCATCAGGTCGAGGGCAATCTGGCGGGTGTTCAGCCCGTACTCCATCAGCTCCGCGGCGAAGACGTGCATGCGGGGCGTGCCCCAGCGGAAGCTGCCCGTGTCCGTGACCAGGCCGGCGTACAGGCAGTAGGCAATGTCTGGGTCCAAGTCCACGCCGAGGCAGCCCAGCAGCTCGCGGACCATCACGGTGGTGGATTCGCTCTCCACAATCAGGTTCATCCCGCCGAAGCCGGGGTTGGTGTTGTGGTGGTCGATCACGATGACCCGCGAGGGGTCCTCCAAAATCGCCGGCATGAGTGAGCCGGTGCGGTCGGCAGAGGCGCAGTCCACGGTGACCACGAGCCCGTCGTCAGGCAGCGGTGCCCCATAGTGGATGCGGCCCACGCCCGGGATGGTGCGCATGTTCGCCGAGTGCGGCAGAGGCTGGCCGATGTAGACCTGCACGTCCTTGCCCAGCTTCTCCAGCCCGAACGCCAGCGCGCACGCGGAGCCGATCGCGTCCGCGTCCGGCTTGATATGCGCGACCACCGAGATCTTCTCGGCTGCGCGCACACGGGAGGCGGCGGCCTCAAACTGCGCCGCCGCCTCCGGAATGTATACCGGTGCCTGCTTAGACATCGTCACCTGTGCGCTTGTAGGGGTCGCTCTCACCCGCCGGCTTGGCGTTCGCGCGCAGCTTCGCCAGCTCCTCATCGCGGGCGCGGGCGCGGTTGAGCAGCTCCTCCATGTGGGCGGACGACTCAGGCACAGTGTCACGCTCAAAGGCGATCGTCGGGGTGAAGCGCACGCTGAGCTGGTCGCCCACGATCTTGCGGATCTGCCCGCGGGCGCGGTGCAGCGCCTCTGCCGCCTGGTCGTAGTCGGGCTCGTCGTTGATGTCGCGTCCGCGCACGGTGTAGTACACGGTTGCGTCATGCAGGTCGCCGGTGACGCGGGTGTCGGTGACGGTGACCAGCTCCAAGCGGGGATCTTTCACCTCTCGCTCGATGGCGGAAGCGACGATCGTCTGAATCTGCTTTGCCAGGCGCTGCGCGCGTGGGTTGTCAGCCATGCTCAACTCCTTTGTCCGAAACTTTCAATAGTGTAACCCCCGCCCTGCGCGGGTTCGCGCGGAGCGGGGGTTGGCGTCGTAAAGCAATTGCTTTGCGACGGTTGTCACGCGGCAGTGCTAGTCGCGCGGCACCTCGACCATCTCGTAGGTCTGGATGATGTCGCCCACCTGGATGTCCGGGTAGGACAGCACCATGCCGCACTCGTAGCCCTTCGCCACCTCGTTGGCGTCGTCCTTCTCGCGGCGCAGCGACTCGATGGTCGCGTCCGGAGTGATGACGTTGCCGTCGCGGACCAGGCGCAGCTTCGCGCCGCGCTTGACCTTGCCCTCGGTGACCATGCAGCCGGCGATGAGGCCGACGGAGGAGGCCTTGAAGATCTGGCGGATCTCCGCCTCGCCCAGATCGCGCTCCTCGTAGATGGGCTTGAGCATGCCCTTGAGCGCGTTCTCCACGTCCTCGATGGCCTGGTAGATCACCGAGTAGTAGCGGATCTCCACGCCCTCGGCGTTGGCTTCCTCGGTGGCCTTGCCGTCGGCGCGGACGTTGAAGCCGATGATGACAGCGTCCGACGCCGCCGCGAGGGAGACGTTGGTCTGGGTCACGGCGCCGACGCCGCGGTCGATGATGTTGACCTCGACCTCGTCGTCGATCTCGATCTTGAGTAGCGCCTCTTCCAGGGCCTCCACCGAACCGGCGTTGTCGCCCTTGAGGATGAGGTTGAGCTGGCTCGTCTCCTTGAGCGCCTGATCCAGGTTCTCCAGGGAGACGCGCTTCTTGCTGCGCGCCTGGATCGCCGCACGGTGGCGGGCGTCGCGCTGCGCCGCAATCTGGCGCGCCACGCGGTCGTCGTCCACCACGAGCAAGTTGTCGCCCGGGCCCGGGACACCGTTGAGGCCCTGGACCTGCACCGGGCGGGACGGGCCCGCCTCTTCGACGTCGTTGCCCCACTCGTCGACCATGCGGCGCACGCGGCCGAAGTTGCCGCCGACGACGATGGAGTCGCCGACGCGCAGCGTGCCGCGCTGCACGATGACGGTGGACACCGGGCCGCGGCCGCGGTCCAGGTGGGACTCGATGGCCACACCCTGGGCGTCCATGTCCGGGTTCGCCGTCAGCTCGAGCGCCGCGTCGGCGGTGAGCAGGACGGCCTCCAGCAGGTCGTCGATGCCGGTGCCCTGCTTCGCGGAGATGTCGATGAACATGGTGTCGCCGCCGTACTCCTCCGGCACGAGGCCGTACTCGGTGAGCTGGCCACGGATCTTGTCCGGCTGCGCCTCCGGCTTATCCACCTTGTTCACGGCGACCACGATCGGCAGCTCGGCCGCCTTGGCGTGGTTGATCGCCTCGACGGTCTGCGGCATCACGCCGTCATCCGCCGCCACGACCAAAATGGCCAGGTCGGTGGACTTCGCACCGCGGGCACGCATGGCGGTGAACGCCTCGTGGCCCGGGGTGTCCAGGAACGTAATCTTGCGCGGCTGGTCCTCGAGGGTGACCTCGGTCTGGTACGCGCCGATGCCCTGGGTAATACCGCCGGCCTCGCCGCGGCCCACATTGGCGTTGCGGATCGAGTCCAAAAGACGGGTCTTACCGTGGTCGACGTGGCCCATGACGGAGACCACTGGCGGGCGCTGCTCCAGCGCCTCTTCGCCGCCTTCGTCCTCGCCGAACTGCAGGTCGAAGGACTCGAGCAGCTCGCGGTCCTCGTCCTCAGGCGAGACGATCTGCACCTCGTAGTTGATCTCGGCGCCGAGCAGCTGCAGCGTGTCCTCGGACACGGACTGCGTCGCCGTCACCATCTCGCCGAGGTTAAACAGCGCCTGCACGAGCGAAGACGCATCGGTGTTGATCTTCTCCGCCAAGTCAGACAGGGTCGCACCCTGACGCAGGCGGACGGTCTTGCCGCCGCCGTCAGGCAGACGAACGCCACCGATGACGTTCGGCTTGTGCATCTCCTCGTACTCGGCCCTCTTCTGGCCCTTGGACTTGCGGCGCTTGCCCGGTGCACCACCGGGACGGCCAAATGCACCAGCGGTGCCGCCGCGGCGTCCGCCGCGACCGCGGAAACCGCCGCCGCCCGGTCCGCCGAAGCGGGGACCGCCCGGTCCGCCACCACGGCCACGGCCACCGCCGCCACCACGGCCGCGACCGCCTGGAGCGGCCGCCTTGGACGGCATCTGTGTCGGGGACGGACCTGCCGGCATATCAGCCGGGGACGGACGAGAGCCGCCACCCTGACGAGCGCCGCCGGGACGCGGACCACCCTGGCCGGGACGGCCGCCACCCGAACGCCCGCCACCCGGACGCGGCGGACGCTGGCCACCGCCGGTGTTGGAAGAGAACGGGTTGTTTGCCACACGCGGACGGCCCGGCTTCGGCACCGGACGCGGCATCGCGCCCGGCGTCGGAGCGCCGCCCTTCGCGGCCGGCTTCGGCGCGCCAGGCTTCGCGGCACCGGGCTTCGCGGCACCGGGCTTTGCTGCGCCCGGCTTCGGCGCACCAGGCTTCGCGGCACCCGGCTTCGGCGCACCGGGCTTCGCGGCACCCGGCTTCGGCGCACCGGGCTTTGCTGCGCCCGGCTTCGGTGCCGGCTCGCCGCCCGCTGGCTTCGCTGCGCCCGGCTTCGGGGCGCCCGGAACCGGCTTCGCCGCAGCCGGCTTGCTCTCCGCCGGCTTGGCTGGCTTCTCGCCCGCCGGCTTCGGGGAGGCAGGCTTCGGCGCCGCAGCCTTCGCGCGGTTCTGGCCCGGCTTCTTCAGCGGCGGCTTCTTCGGCGCAGACTCAGCCTTCTTCGTGTCGGCAGCATCATCGCCGCCGGCCTGCTTGGCGTAGTGCGCCTTCATCTTCTTCACGACGGGCGGCTCGATTGTCGACGACGCCGTCTTCACAAACTCACCCTGCTCCTTGAGCGTGGCGAGCAGTTCCTTACTTGTTACGCCGAGCTGTTTGGCCAACTCGTGAACGCGTAGCTTTCCGGACACGTATCTCCTCTTCGTTGTTGCTAGGAGCAGTGCCCTTCCGGCTACTTGCCCCTAGACGTGGTCAGTGACATTCATCGCTGATGCTGCTTCATGGTTGCGTACTCATCAGTGTTCAGTCTTTCCTTTTTCGTCTGGGTCTTTTACTTCGTCGCAGTTGCTTTGCGACGACGCAAGGTACGTACGTACATGACCTAGGTCCACCGCAGTGGACAGACGGAGCGCCCGCCCGAAGGCACGGCGTTGTTCCGCCAGCTCGACCGCGTCCAACGAGGGCGTGATCCACGCTCCCCGGCCAGGAAGTTTCCTGCCCGGGTCTGCGAGCACCCGCCCTGGCACGTCCGGATCGGCGACGACCCGCAGCAGCTGGGTATCGGGCTGCGCGGTGCGGGTGGCGATGCAGGTTCGGGTGCGGATCGGCTGCTTGCGGGCAACACCCATCCGCGTCCCGTCCTTTCTCGCGTTTATCGTCGCCGCACCTGAACGTGCGGACACAAAAGCCGTATAACACTGTACGCCAAAACCCGCTGGATCTATATTTCCAGCGGGTTTCCTGGTTACAGCGGTGTTATTTACTCGGCCGCGTCAGCGTCGGAGCGGATGTCGATCTTCCAGCCCGTCAGACGAGCCGCGAGCCGGGCATTCTGGCCTTCCTTGCCGATGGCCAGCGACAGCTGGTAATCCGGCACAGTCACGCGGGCCGCCTGCGCCTCAAGGTCCAGCACCTCGACGGAAACCACCTTCGACGGGGCCAGGGAGTTGCCCACGTACTTGGCGGGGTCCTCGTCCCAGTCGATGATGTCGATCTTCTCGCCTCCGAGTTCGGACATGATGTTGGTGACGCGCGCGCCGCGCGGGCCGATGCAGGCGCCCTTGGCGTTGACGCCCTTGACGGTGGCGCGCACCGCCACCTTGGAGCGGTGGCCAGCCTCGCGGGCGATACCGACGATTTCCACGGAGCCGTCTGCGACCTCCGGCACTTCGAGCGCGAACAAGCCGCGCACCAGCTCCGGGTGGGTGCGCGACAGGTTCACCTGCACGCGCTTGTCGCCCTTGTTCACGCCCACGACGTACGCCTTGATGCGGTCGCCGTGCTTGAGCTTTTCGCCCGGGATCTTCTCCGCCGGCAGCAGGATGCCGTCCTGCGGGTCCGCCTCGGTGCCAAGCTGGACGATGTTCAGGCCGCGGGCCTCCGCCTGCGCGTCACGCTGCACGATGCCCGAGACCACCTGGCCCTCGAACCCGGAGTACTCGTCGTAGACGCGGCCGGCTTCCGCCTGGCGCAGACGGCCCTTGATGGCGTCGCGCACAGCGACGGAGCCGATGCGGGAAAAGTTCACCGGAGTGTCGTCGTACTCGGAGACGACCTCCCCCTCGCCGTCCAGCTCGCTGACGATGACGGCGACGTCGCCGGTTTCAGTGTCGATGTCGACGCGCGCCTTGGTGCCGTCATCCCCCTTGGCACCGGCGTCCCCCTCCTTGAACTCGCGGTAGGAAAACAGCAGCGCATTCGCGATGGTCGCCAGCAAATCCTCCATGGCGATCCCCTGCTGTTCCTCGATCGCCTTCAGCGCGTTCAAGTCAATATTCACTTGTTTTCCTTCCTCACCGTTGCAGCGGCATCAAGATCTTCAAACGCCCGATCCGCCAGCTCCATCTCGGCTGCCGGCGGGGCATTGAACTCAATTTCTACCACTGCTCCCGACAATTCAGAAACTGGCGAAACGCGAACCTCCTCCCCCTTTTTCGTCGCACGCACCAGCGCCACCTTGTTCTCCTCCGCGTCGAGCGGGCCCACGCGCCACTGCTCCCCGCCCACCTTGACCTTGCGTCCACGGTTGCGGCGGAAGTGCCGCGCCTCGGTCAACGGCAGGTCCACGCCCGGGGTGGTCAGCTCCAGGGTGTAGCCCGCGCCGAAGCTGACCTCACCACGTTCCTCGGCGTCGTCGAAAAGCGTAGAGAGCTCCTTGGACACCTCCTCGAGGTCGTCGAGCGTCGGGTGCTCGTCCGAATCCAGCGCGATGACCACCTGCGATTTCTTGCCCGCCTTGACCGTGCGGATCTTCTCAATGTCCATGCCGTAGGTGCGCGCAACCGGTTCAACCATGCGCTCGATTACCTCGTTCGTGGGAAAAGCCATGCCGACCAACCTAGCGTGTAACGTGCAGCGCGTGAAGAAACTCCTCCTGCTGCCCGCCGCCGCGCTTTTGCTCACCAGCTGCACCGTGATGGACGTCGTGGGTCCACGCGCGAACGGCGAGATCATGGCGCTGGCCAAGCAGGCCTCCGCCGACTGGGTTTTCGGGGACCCCGCACGGGAACAGTGGCGCGAGATGCGCCAGAAGCAGAGCGAGGAGCTGAAAGAGGAAGCGCTTCGTTTGTGCGGCCTGGACGCGCAGGGGCAAACGCCTGCCTCGTGCGACGTCAGCTACGGCGACACCGACCTGCCCGCCGAAGGTAATGCGTCTGCGGTGCTCGAGCACACCGTCGCCGCCGCCGACAAGGTGCCGGAAGAGTCCGTGGACCTCATCGTCGCCCAGGCTATCGACGCACTCACGCTCTCCCCCGTCGACCTCGAGCCTGTCACCGAGACAGTGTCGGACGCCGCGGACACCGAAGCGGCACGCGACATGCTCGCGCGGGAAAACGCCGTCTACTACGGGCTTGGCCTCGCGCTCGCCTACGCCGATGCCGACCTGCGCGAACGCGTCGGCGAGCTGCGCGAGGCATCCCACGAGCGCACCGCGGCACTGACTCGCGTGCTGGATATCGCCGACGGCGAGTCTCTGGTCCCCGCCGCCGGCTACGAGTTCGCCGAGGGCTACAGCGAGCCCGCAAACACAGAAGAGGCCGCCCAGCTGGTCAAAACCATGCAGAGCGACCTGGTCGCGCAGTGGCGCTACGCCGCCGCGCACGCGGAATCGGCGACCTGGCGCGGAGACGCCATCAGGCTGGCCGCCCACGCCCAGCGGGTCTAGCCGAGGCGCTCGGCGACGAGCTCCTGCACCTTTGCCACGATCTCGTCGGCCGGGACCTCCAGTGTCTCGCCGCCGCGGATCCGCAGCTCCACCACGCCGTCGGCGAACGCGCGGCCGAGGATGACGATGAACGGCATGCCCAAAAGCTCGGCGTCCTTGAACTTCACGCCCGGGGAGACCTTTGGTCGGTCGTCGAAAAGCACCTCGAGCCCGGCGTCGGACAGCTCGGCTGCGATGCGGTCGCCCGCCTCGAGGGCGGCGGCGTCCTTGTTCGCCACCGCGACGTGCACCTGGAACGGGGCGATCTCCACCGGCCAGACCAGGCCCTTGTCGTCGTGGCGCTGCTCCGCGATCACCGCGAGCATGCGGGAGATGCCGATGCCGTAGGAACCCATGGTGGGCACGGCGCGCTTGCCGTTTTCGTCCAGGATCTGCACGTTCATGGCCTCGGTGTACTTGCGGCCGAGCTGGAAGATGTGGCCCAGCTCGATGCCGCGGGCGAGCTCGACGGTGCCGTTGCCACTTGGCGACGGGTCGCCGGCCTTGATCTCGGCGGCCTCGATGTAGCCGTCGACGGTGAAGTCGCGCCCGGCGACCAGGCCCACCACGTGCTTCTGGGGCGCGTCCGCGCCGGTGATCCAGGAGGTGCCGTCGACCACGCGCGGGTCCGCCAGCACGCGCACGCCGTTGGCCGCGAGCGCGCGGGGGCCGACGTAGCCCTTCACCAAAAAGTCGTTCTTGGCAAAGTCCTCGTCGCTGGCCAGCTCGAACGTGGCCGGCTCAAGCGATGCCTCGAGGCGCTTCTCGTCCAGCTCGCGGTCGCCGGGGATGAGCACGCCGACCAGCTGCGGGCCGACCGGCTCGCCGTCCTCATCTACCTGACGCGGGTCGTTGACCTTCACCATCATGCATTTGAGGGTGTCGGCGGCTTCGGCGGAGCGGCCGTCGATAAGCACGCCAGCCCCCTGCGCCCACTCCACGAGCGCCGCGATGGTCTCGGACGCCGGGGTGTCGTGCTCGACCGCCTCCGGCAGCCCCTCAATCGAGCGCGGCTCGGGCGCGACCGTGGTCACGGCCTCGACGTTCGCCGCGTAATCGCCCGCGGTGGAGACGACAAAGGTGTCCTCACCGTTGTCCGAGTACGCGAGGAACTCCTCGGACGCGGAACCGCCCATCGCGCCGGAGGTTGCCTTGCAGATCTCGTAGCGCAGCCCAACGCGGTCGAAAATGCGCTGGTAGGCGGCGCGGTGGTTGGCGTAGGACTGGTCCAGCCCCTCATCGGACATGTCGAAGGAGTAGCTGTCCTTCATCACAAACTCGCGCCCGCGCAGGATGCCGGCGCGGGGACGCGCCTCGTCGCGGTACTTCGTCTGGATCTGGTACAGCGTGACCGGGAAGTCCTTGTAGGAGGAGTACAGGTCCTTCACCGCGGTGGTGAACATCTCCTCGTGGGTGGGCCCGAGCAGCATGTCGGCACCCTTGCGGTCCTTCAGGCGGAACAGGTCGTCGCCGTATTCGGCCCAGCGGTTGGTGGCCTCGTAGGGCTCGCGCGGCAGCAGCGCCGGGAAAAGCAGTTCCTGGCCGCCCATGGCATCCATTTCCTCGCGCACCACACCTTCGATCTTGCGCAGCGCGCGCAGGCCCAGCGGCAGCCAGGAGTACACGCCCGGCGCGGCGCGGCGCACGTAGCCTGCGCGCACCAGCAGCTTGTGGCTGGGCACCTCGGCATCGGCGGGATCTTCGCGCAGCGTGCGCAGGAACAGCGTGGACAGGCGTGTAATCATGGTTTGGCAGTTTACCGCTAGGGTTTTGCGCATGCTGATCGTGCTCCCACCTTCTGAAACCAAAGCCCCCGGCGGCACCGACGCCGCCATGTCGCTGTCGTTTCCTTCCCTCGACGCCGTACGCACTTCGCTTATCGACGTCCTCACGGCCACCGACGTGGACACCCAAATGCGTGAGCTGAAAGTCCCCGCCAGCAAGCGCGCGGAGGCCGAGGAGAATCTGGCGCTGCGCACGGCGCCGGTGATGCCCGCGATACAGCGCTACACGGGCGTGCTGTACGACGCCCTCGACGCTCCGTCCCTGCCCGATGAGGCCCTGGCGCGCCTGGCCGTGGGCTCCGCGCTGTTCGGGGTGGTGCGCGCAGGCGATCTGATCCCCCGCTACCGCGTTTCCGGCGGCTCAAAGGTCGGCGGGAGAACGATGAAGGCGTGGTGGGGCACGTCGGTCACGGACGTGCTCGGTGAGCAGGGGTTCGTGGTGGACATGCGCTCCGGCGCCTACCAGCAGCTCGGGCCGGTGGCGGGGGCGCTGACGGTGCGTGTGGAGCAGGCAGACACCGGCAAGGTTGTCAGCCACTTCAACAAGCAGTACAAGGGCGAGCTGGCCCGCACGCTGGCGCCGCACGACGCCGCGTCCACCGAAGACGTCGCCGACATCGCTTCCGCCGCCGGGTTCGACGTTGCGGTCGACGGCACGCTACTCACCATGCGGGTGTAGCTTGAGTTTTATGCCTGCCCACTACCGTCGCTACGTCTTTGCCGCGCTGATCTACGCCGCCGGGTTCGCGTACATCCTGCTGCGCTGGGAAACGATCCCCGACCCGGTGACGGTGCACATCGGCCCCACCGGCGAGGCGGACGGCTTCGCGCCGAAGACGCTGCTCAGCACGACCCTGCCGATGATCATCGGCATCGCGGTAACGCTGATCCTGCCGCTGTTTCTGCCGCCGAGATCGCTTGCCCGGCACACCGTCGACGTCCCGGCCGACGGCGCGTTGCCGTTTTCGGAGACGGCGGCCCGGCGCGTCGAGAAGCTTTGCGACGCCTCCGCAGACGTCGTTTCCAAAATAATCCTCGCGATGGCCGCACTGTTCGCGGTGATGAACATCTCCATGGTGGTGCCGGACGTGAGTCTGCCGTTCTGGCTGGAGATTGTGCTCTGGATCGGCTTCATCATCTATGTGGTGGTGATCGGCATGCGCGTGGCCTCCGCGAAGCACGGCATCGAACCGGACGCGGACGAACAGGCCCGCAACGAGCAGCTGCGCTACCAGGGCGGCATGGGCACCTACTCGGCGCCGAACGACCCGATGGTCGCCGCGGTGCTGCCGTCGAACCCGGGCAAGATAGCGGTGAATACAGCGCACGCGCCTGGCAAGCGCTACATGCGGCGGGTGGTGGTCGGCATAGCTTTGATCCCCATAGTGTGCGTGGCGCTGTCTTTTGCGGTCTAGCAGTTTATCGGTTTATCGGTTTATCGGCCGAGTGGAATTTATCGGTTTATCGGTTGCACCCCTTCTACCTGCGCTAACTCGCCGCCTTCTCAACCATCTCCGCTAACGCGAGAAGCCGGCGCACATCAGCCACAAACTCATCTTCTCTGAACAACAAATCGACCGGCGATGGGCGCAGTAGCTTGACGCCGGCCTTCAGCAGGTTCTTTTCGCGGCGGCGTTCTTTCCGCAGCGTCTCGTCGGTGGGTTTGAACGTCACTCCGTCGTATTTGTAGTCGCCGTCTATCTCCGTCACGAACATCCCGCGGCGAAGATCCACCTCATAGCCGGCAAACATGCCGTTGACGATCCAGTGCTCCGCCACCCGCTCAATCAGAATCGCTCTTCCGTACGACTCGAACGGCGAGCGCGAGTTGTCCACCGCGAACCTCACTACTTTCCGCAGCGTGTCAATGCCTCGCACCCTGCCCAGCTTCTCCATCTCGGCCTCGACCGTGTCTCTGTCCGCGTAGAACTTCAGTATCCAGTCCATGGCGACGAGCCCCTCCCGGAAACCATGTCGCAGCGCGATTTCGAACGCCGTGGTCAGTTCATCCGTGGCACGCAGTGTGTCGAAGCGCCGGATTGTCGCTGGCCGCTTCCTTGCCCGGTGATAGACCGTGTTCGCCGGCTGCTGCTTCTTCGGCGGCGCTTTGCCGTTTGGCAGAAGTAGCTCCACTGGCTCGTTGACCTCGGTCGTCACCACCCACATATCCAACGCCCTTGCAGCTGATCGCCCGGCCAGTGCTGCTTTCCTGGCGGCTTTCCCCGCAGCGATGGCCTGGATCCACCGCCTCTCATAGAACGCGAGCCCCGAGAAGTCGGCCCGCGACATGCAGTGCTTCGATGACAGGATCACTGCACCTGCGTTGTCGTTGACGTTATCCCGATGGCGTAGTTTGCGCACAATCTCTGCTTGTCTCCCCCGATCCATGCCGCGATACTGACAGAGGTTCACGCAAAATGGAAGGGCTCTTGCTCATCTGTGGATAACTCGCCGCCATCGTTATCCACAGTTCAGGTACTTGGGAACCTCTCTGTACAAAAGACGATATCGGCATTTACCGTCCCGACCCGACCGCGACCAGGGCTTTTACCGCCGCGTCAGCCCTAAATGCCGATATCGTCGTTAACACCGCCCCCTGGCCCCCGCCCCACAGGTACCGTCGCACCCATGACCGCCTCCTCCACCATCGACACCGCCCGCGCCCTTATCACCGACGCCTCACACATCGAGGTCTTCACCGGCGCCGGCATGAGCGCCGACAGCGGCATCGCCACCTACCGCGACGCCCAGACCGGCCTGTGGGAGAACGTGGATCCGCAGGACATGGCATCCATCGACGCGTGGCACGACGACCCGGACACCATGTTCGCCTGGTACCTCTGGCGCGCTCACCTCGCGCAGCAGGCGGAGCCGAACGCGGGCCACGTTGCCGTCGCTAAGTCGCCGAAGACGACGGTGACCACCCAAAACATCGACAACCTCCACGAGCGCGCGGGCAGCAAGGAGGTCGTCCACCTGCATGGCTCGTTGTTCGACTTTCGCTGCTCGCTTTGCGACGAGAACTTCGCCCAGCCCATCGATCTCCCCAAAGAACCCGTGACAGCAATTACTCCCCCGGCTTGCCCGGAATGCGGAGGCCCAGTGCGCCCCGGCGTGGTCTGGTTCGGCGAGGCGTTGCCGGAAGCCGAGTGGAGGGAAGCGGAGCGCCGCATGCGCACCGCTGACGCGCTGGTGATCGTGGGCACCTCCGGGGTGGTCTACCCCGCCGCCGGCCTGCCGCTGATGGCGCACGCCCGCGAGATCCCCATCATCGAGGTCACCCCCATGCGCACCGACCTGTCGCACCTGGCCGACGTGGTCATCGAGGACACCGCCGCCAACGCGCTGCCCGCTCTTCTGGGCTAGTAGTGATAGCGGGCCTGCAGTATCACTAGGTCTCCATCCGCAAGCATGTAAACCAATCGGTGTTCTTGAGTTATACGCCTCGACCAAGCACCATCCGCGCCATACTTCAACGGTTCAGGCTTACCAATCCCCTCGAAGGGATCTCGCAACACGTCGCGGAGAAGCTGGTTCACCCGCTTCAGCATCTTCCTATCAGTGGTTTGCCAATAGAGGTAGTCGCTCCACGCATCGGCAGTCCAAACGAGGCGCATTACTCATCCAGATCGAGATCATGCTCAACGAACTTGCCGTTGAGGGCATCCTCATAGGACCGAGTCAACCTGCGCCTGTTCTCCCGCGATTTAAACAGGTAAGCGGTCTCTACCCATGACTCATAATCTTCTGCTGCCATGAGCACGGCATTGCCATTGCGCGACACAATTTCAACCGCGTCGCGGTCGTTGTTCACACGCTCGATGAGCGGATATAAGGTCCGGCGAGCTTCCGATGCACTGATGGACATTTGCCCCTCCTTTATGTGGTACCACAAAACGGTACCACATTTACGAGCTGGCGCGGAGCACCGTGAAGGTCCTATCGCGCGCGACCTGCTCCACGGACGCGAAGCGACGCTCCACCTCGCCGCGGTAGCGCAAATGCGAGTTGTGCACCAGGTACAGCGCCCCGCCGGGCGCGAGCAGCCTCGCGGAGGCGTCGAGGAGGTGCTGCACTAGCGTGGCGTCGACGGTGGTGCCGTCGTGGAACGGCGGGTTCAGCGCGATCGTGTCGAAGGACGCATCCGGCAAACGGGAACCGGCGTCGTCCCACGTCGCCTCCAGCCCGATGGCGCGGGCGGAAAGCACCGCATCGGCGTCCGCGTCCGTGGCCACGCCGCCCAAGCCCCGGGTGACGGAGCCGTTGCCGCAGCCCAGGTCGAGCAGACGGCCGGGCTCGGAAGGCAGGCAGGAGCGAAGCAGCTCCCCGCCCCGGTCCGGTTTTGCGCCGGAGAAAACTCCGCCGACGGCGACGAGGCCGTCGTAAAGCTTTGGCGCATACGACACCTCACGGGGGCCGGATGCGACCAGGCAGCGAAACTTGCCGCGGCCGAGCGAGGCAGAAACGTCCTCGAACGACTCCCCCAACGTAGCGTTCATGCTGCGTGCGAGATGTTTGTTGTTCGCGCCGAGCACGAGGCGAACGTCGTTGTAGCCGGCGCCCGCGATGGAGCGCGCCAGGTAGTCCAGCCGTGCCAGGGACTTCGGCATCTCCCCGACCGCAACGGCAGACCCGGACGCGCCGGCAAGGTACTCGTCCAGGCGCACGTCCCCGGCTACCTCGGCCCCGAACGACCGGGCCTGCTGGCTGCGCGTGTAGTCCGAGTCGCAGAACACCACCGGAGCACCCGCAGCGACCGCCGCGCGGGTCAGGTCCAGGGTCGGGTCGTGGCAGATGAGCACTGTCCTTTGACCACCGTCAGCCGCGCCGAAGGCGACATCCCAGATCAAGCTATCCAGCGTGCGCAAGGCCCGCGACCTCCCCCACCACGTACACGGCGGGCGCGGCGACGCCTTCGGCCTCCATCACGTCAGCCAAGGTCGCCGCGGTGGCGAAGTACACGCGCTGCGCGTCGGTCTCGCCCTCCTGGATCACGGCGGCGGGAGTGTCCCCGGACAGCCCGGCCTCCACCAGCGCCGCCGTGATCGCGCGCACGTTGCGCACGCCCATCACCACCACGATCGTGCCACCGACGCGAGCGAGCGCACCCCAGTCCACCAGCGACTTCTCGTGCCCGGGCGGCAGGTGCCCGGAGACCACCGTGAACGCGTGCGTCACCCCGCGCTGGGTCACCGGCACCGAAGCGGCGGCCGGCACGGACACCGCAGAGGTCACGCCCGGCACCACCGAGCACTCCAGCCCGGCGGCGGCGCACGCCTGTAGCTCCTCGAAACCGCGGCCGAACACGTACGGGTCGCCGCCTTTGAGCCGGACCACCTGCTTGCCTTCGTGCGCGTAAGCGACCAGCATCTCGTTGATCCGCTCCTGCGCCACCTGCCTCGCGTACGGCAGCTTCGCCACGTCCACGACCTCTTTGCCGGTCAGGTCCAAAAAGCCCTCCAGCTCAGCGGAGGGGCCGAGGTGGTCGGCGAGGATGACGTCGGCAGCCTCGAGCGCGCGCAGTCCGCGGATGGTCAGCAGGTCCCACGCGCCTGGGCCACCGCCTACGAGTGTGATGTGGCCGGTAGTCATAGCCAATCAGTTTAGGGTGAAGCTATGAATCAACCCCAGCTCGCCCACACGCTCGCAGAGGCTCTGCCGGAGCTCGCTCACGAAGAGCCCGGCACGCAGTTTGAGAACCCGCAGCTTGTCGCGCTCAACGAGCCGCTTGCAAAGGAGCTCGGACTCGATGTCGCGTGGCTCAAGTCTGACGATGGCCTCAAGTTCCTCTCCGGCGGATCCGGCGGCCACGCCATGGCGTACGCGGCGCACCAGTTCGGCCAGTTCGTGCCATTGCTTGGCGACGGCCGCACCCTGCTGCTCGGCGACACCGCCGGACATGAGATCCAGCTCAAGGGCTCCGGCCTGACCGCGTTTTCGCGCCCAGGCACCGACGGGGTGGGCGCGATCGGGCCGATGCTGCGCGAGCACCTGGTTTCCACGTTCATGCACGCGGTCGGTGTGCCCACCACCCGGTCGCTGGCGGTGCTGTCCACCGGCGGCACCGTGATCCGCCAAAACGGCGCGGTCCCCGGCGGGATCGTGGTGCGCGTGGCGAAGAGCCACCTGCGCGTGGGCACGGTGCAGTACGCGGCGACACAGTCGGAGGAGCTGACGCAGAAGGTCGTCTCCGCCGCCGGCTTCGCAGATGCCGAGGAGATGCTGCGCACCGTCACCCGCCGCCAGTTCGACCTGGTGGCGCACTGGATGCGCCTGGGGTTTGTCCACGGGGTGATGAACACCGACAACGTGGCACTGTCCGGAGAGACCATCGACTACGGCCCGTGCGCGTTCACCGAGCGCTTCGACGGCACCGCGAGTTTCTCCTCCATCGACCGCCAGGGCCGCTACGCCTTTGGCAACCAGCCCAACATCATCGCCTGGAACATGGCGCGGCTGGCGGAGGCCCTCTATCCGCTGCTCGGCGCGGAGAAGGTCGACGCCTACGTCAAAACTGTCCAGCCGGCCTGGGACGAGGCGTGGGCGAAGTGGATCGGAGGCGACCACGACGGGCTCAACGCGGCCGCCGACATCACCACCTACAACCGCGAGCACGGCATCAACGGTGAGCCCGGCCCCATCTTCATCCCCCGCAACCAGATGCTGCAGGAGGCTATCGACGCCGCCGAGCTCCGCGGCGACTACACCGCGTACAACGAGCTGCTCGCCGCGGTGAGCGCCCCGAACAACGAAAAGGCCGGGCCCGAATGGATGGCCCGGCCTGAGGGGCAGCTGCCCTACGTCACCTTCTGCGGGACGTAAACGCTGCTACAGGGTGTTTTCGTCCGTGTCCAGCCCCAGCGTCTTCTGGGTCCACGCCCACTGCTCGTCGTAAGCGGCCTCGTCGCGCTTGAGGGACTTGCCGTAGGTGGGGAACATTTCGTGGAGCTTGTCGCCCCAGTCGATCATGTGCTCGCCGAAGCAGCGCTCGAGAAGCTCGATCATGGCGGCCGGGGTGATGGACGCACCCGGGGAGGCGCCGAGCACGCCGGCGATGGTGCCGTTCTGGTCGTTCACCAAGGCGGTGCCGAACTCCAGGGTGCCGAAGCGCGGGGCGGCAGCCGGCTTGATCACCTGCACGCGCTGGCCGGCGACCACGACCTCCCAGTCCTTGCCGTCTGCTGCCGGGTAGTACTCGTGCAGCATGTCCACCTTGCCGTCGAAGTCGCGGAAGACTTCCTGCACCAGGTACTTCACCAGCGCAAGGTTGGTTGCGCCGACGCCGAGGTAGGACGGGATGTTGTCCGGGCGGATGGACTTGAACAGGTCCAGGTAGGAGCCTTCCTTGAGGAACTTCGGGCTCCAGCCGCCGTAGGGGCCGAACAGGAGCGATTCCTTGCCGTCGACGACGCGCAGGTCCAGGTGCGGCACAGACATCGGCGGGGCGCCGACCTTGGCCTTGCCGTAGACCTTGGCCTTGTGCTGCTGCACCAGTTCCTGGTTGTCGGTCTTGAGCCACATGCCGGAGATCGGGAAGCCGGCGTAGCCGTGGACCTCGGGCACGCCTGCCTTGCGCAGCAGGTCGAGGGCGTAGCCGCCGGCGCCGACGAAGACGAAGCGGGCGCGCACGACCTGCTTATCGCCGGTGTGGACGTTCTTGACGGTGACCTTCCAGAAGTTGCCTTCGCGCTTGATGTTGGTTACTTCGCGGCCGTAGCGGATCTCGGTGCCGTTGTTCTTAGCGGCGTCGAGGAACTGTTGGGTCAGGGAGCCGTAGTTGATGTCGGTGCCGACGTTGGTCCAGGAGATGGCCACCGGCTCTGCGTCGAAGTCGCGGCCCTGGGACATCAGCGGCAGCTTCTCAGCGAAGGTGTCGCGGTCGTCCGCGAACTGCATGTTGGGGAACATGTGGTTTGCGGAGAGCTTGTCGTAGCGCTTGCGCAGGTAGTTGATCTGGTCTTCGCCCTGGGCGAAGGAGACGTGCGGCACGGGGTTGATGAAGGCGCGCGGGTCGGTCAGCACACCGTTTTCCACCTGGTAGGACCAGAACTGGCGCGACAGCTGGAACTTCTCGTTGATGTTCATCGCCTTGGAGACATCAATGCGGCCCTTCTTCTCGGGCGTGTAGTTCAGCTCGCACAGCGCGGAGTGGCCGGTGCCAGCGTTGTTGAAGGGGTAGGAGGACTCCTCGGCAGGCCCGTCAAGCCGCTCGAAGATCATCTGGGACCATTCGGGTTCCAGTTCGTGCAGCATCGAGCACAGCGTGGCGCTCATGATGCCGGCGCCGACGTGCAGGATGTCCACCTCGTCCGCGTACTTCTTACCACCGTTGTCAGACATACGTAGTCATCCTTTGATGTTTATCGACTTTTGGGAGTGGTGACTATATTACGTCCCCTTCATCGCCAAGGTGCAAAGGCTTGTCGACGACCACAGGTCCGAACCGTCCGCAGAAAAGTATCATCGGCCGCATGAATGAGCTTGATTGGCAACCCGACCCGCTGGGCGACGGATTCGAGCAGGTAGTACTCCCGCAGGGGAAGGACCCGGACAGTAGAACCCGCGTGGATGCGGTGCTGGTGCGGGACGTGCGCGCGTCGAAAAGCACAAAGCCCCAGAAACCTGCCGTGCTGTGGGTGCACGGCATGTCTGACTACTTCTTCCAGGCCCACGTCGCCGACGAGTTCACGCGGCACGGCTACCCGTTTTACGCTCTGGATCTGCGGCGCTGCGGGCGGGCGCTGAAGAAGGGGCAGCGGGCGCACTTCACGCTTTCGATGAGCCGCTACTTCCCCGAGCTCACGCAGGCGCTGGAAATCCTCGCTGCGGAGCACGGTTCGGTGGTGGTGCTGGCGCACTCCACCGGCGGGCTGATTGTGCCGCTGTGGGCGGACCACTTGCGCTGCGAAAAGCCTGCGGAGCATCAGAGGCTTGCCGGCATCGTTTTGAACAGCCCGTGGTTGGACATGCAATTCCCGAAGTGGCAGGTGGCCGTACTGAAACCAGTGCTCAATTTCTTCGGCACGATCTTCCCGTCGCTGCCGCTGTTGCAGCGCGGGGAGGGCACGTACGGCAAGTCCATTCATAGGGACTTCCACGGCGAGTGGGAGTTCAACACGGAGTGGAAGCCGATTGACGGGCACCGTAAGTACCTGGGCTGGCTCCGGGCGGTAATCCAGGGGCAGGAACAGATTCACGCCGGAAGCGTTGATACTGGGGTGCCGACGCTGACGCTGTGCTCTTCGCATTCGTACCTCGGCGAGGACTACTCCCCCGCTGCCGACACTGCTGACACGGTGCTCGACGTCGACCAGATCCAGCGCTGGGCGACGACGCTGTCGGACGAGACAGAAGTGCAGGTCATCGACGGTGCGCGCCACGACGTGTTCCTGTCCGAGCGCCACGCCCGCGAGGCCGCGTTTAAGGCTGTGTTCGGGTGGCTCGACGGCCAGCATTTCACCCAGTAACGTCGATACGCAAAATAGACATATATATAGAGGAGAAGACCATGCCCGCTCACGGAAGCGATTTGCAGGACGCCACACGCTACGACCTGATCATTGTGGGGACGGGATCGGGCAACTCCATCCTCACTCCGGATTTCGACGACAAGAACGTCGCGATCGTGGAGAAAGGCGCGTTCGGGGGCACTTGCCTCAATGTCGGCTGCATCCCCACCAAGATGTACGTGCTCGCCGCGGAGCAGGCGTACGCGGCGCGTGAGGCTGAAAAGCTCGGCATCGATCTCGAGTACAAGGGCGCGGACTGGCCCGGGATCGTCGAGCGCGTCTTTGACAACCGCATCGACCTGATCGCCAAGGGCGGCGAGGACTACCGCCGCAACGGCTGCCCCAACGTCACCGTCTACGACGTGGAGGCTTCCTTCGTCGGCCCGAAGACGCTGAAGACTGGCCGCAGCGGGGCCGAAGAGTTCATCACCGCCGACACGATCATCCTCGCCGCCGGCGCCCGCCCGTTCATTCCGGAGTGGGCCAACGACGTCACCTTCCACACCAACGAGGACATCATGCGCCTTGAGCGCCAGCCGAAGTCGTTGACCATCGTCGGCGGCGGCTTCATCGCCATGGAGTTCGCGCACGTCTTTGACGCCATGGGCACCGAGGTGACCATCATCAGCCGCTCGCAGCTGCTTCGCCAGCTGGACCCGGACCTCGCGGAGCCGTTCAACAAACTCGCCGCCGAGCGCTACACCGTCCACATCGGCCGCACGGTCACTTCCGCCACCGAGAACAGCGAGGGCGTCACGCTCACGCTTGACGACGGCACCACGGTCAGCTCCGAATCCCTCCTCATCGCCACTGGCCGCATCCCCAACAGCGACACACTCGACGTCGCCGCTGCCGGGATCGAAACGCACGAAGGCGGCCGCGTCGCCGTCGATGAGTTCGGCCGCACCTCCGTGGACGGCGTGTGGTCGCTCGGCGACCTGTCTTCCCCATACCAACTCAAGCACGTGGCGAACGCAGAACAGCGAGCCGTGACACACAACGTGCTTCAGGCATGGGCGGGCAACGACGACTCCGCGATGGTGCCGATGCCGCACGATCACGTCCCGTCGGCGATCTTCACCCACCCGCAGATCGCGACGGTGGGCCTGACTGAACAGGAAGCAGCGGACGCGGGCTTCGACGTCACGGTGAAAGTGCAGAACTACGGCGATGTGGCCTACGGCTGGGGCTTGGAGGACTCCACCGGTGTGGTGAAGCTGGTGGCGGACCGCGAATCCGGCCAGCTGTTGGGCGCGCACTACATGGGTCCGCAGGCGTCCACGCTTATCCAGCAAATGATTACCGTGCTCGCATACGGGCTGGACCTGCGGGACTTTCCTCGCTCGCAGTATTGGATCCACCCGTCGCTGGCGGAGGTGACCGAAAACGCGATCCTCGGCCTCGACCTGACGTTCAAAGAAGTCTAAACCCCTACTTTACCCCCTCTTTCGGGGGACCGGGTTAAAAGGCATGACCTTTTCCGCACAGGTGCCGAAAAGAGCACGTGAGAGATATTTGGTTTAGCCCAATTTTTTCAGTGAACGCCAAGCTTTCCAACCTTTGGTTGAACTTTTGAAAAATTTTAAGCGTCAACTTGCATACGGCTGGAAGTGTTCGGCTATTGTCAGTGCAGACACCGGGACCGAGCCCACCGGGCTTGCTATCGGTCCTAGGAGCTCAATGCCCCTGGGATTCTTTGAATTCCACCCGGACGTCGTGCAAGAACTATCAGAGAAGGATTTCGTTTCATGCGTAATTTCCGTAAGGCAGCCCTCGCCGGCGCAACCGCCGTCGCTGTGGCATTCGGCTCCACCGCAGTCGCAACCGCAGCAACCGAAGGCACTGAGGCACCGGAGGCTCCGGCCTACACCGCACCGGTCCGCCCGGTTGAGGACAAGGACAGCAAGGACGGCGTCGAGCCGGCTTCCTCCAACAAGATCGTCCAGTCCGAGTGGCTCGAGTTCCGCGACAAGGACGGCAACCTGCGCGGCACCGACGGCGAGCAGATCTTCGGCAGCCAGAAGGACAACTTCGGTGACCAGCCGCGTTACGCTCGTCTCGCGTACGGCGCAACCATCTTCACCGCTGTTTCCGCAGTTGTCGGCCTCATCGTTGGCCCGCTGTACAACTACTTCGTCCACGGCGATTTCCAGTTCTAAGTTCGCGGATTCCCGCAAACCAATTCCAACTCATTTTTCGAAAGAAGGAACACGATGCGTAACTTCCGCACCGCTGCAGTTGCTACCGCAACCGCTCTGACCGTCGTTGCTGGTGGCACCGCAATCGCCTCCGCTGAGGAAGGCACCACCGAGACCAACTCCAAGGACAAGGCCGTCGTCTTCGTCGGCAAGCAGAAGGAGACCGATAAGGACTTCGGCGAGGTTGTCAGCGACGGCACCAAGGGCCTGTTCGATGGCAAGGGTTCTTCCCACTACTTCAACGACGCGAAGGATCCGTTCTACCCGACCGATGCTTTCGGTAACACCACCAACGCTGAGGACGTCCCGCAGTGGGCTCGCTACTGGATCGACGGCTCCATCGTTGCCGCCATCGGCGCCCTGGTTGGCCTGGTCATCGCTGGCTTCAACTTCGCCTTCTACAACGGCTGGCTGCAGCACCCGCTCAGCAAGTAATTCTTGCTGCTGAGACACGTAACCCCCATCTGCACGTAGCAATGGGGGTTTCGTTCTGTCTGCGGTCCGTCCGTAGACGTAAAGCGGGCCCGTACGGAATAGATCCGTACGGGCCCGCTTTACCTTCTTGCGCGGTTTACTCCCCCAGCATGTGCTGCCCGGCGGCGACATCCGCGTCCGGGATGGTGAGAATCTCGTTGCCGCTGTCGGTAATCACGATGGTGTGCTCGAACTGGGCGGTGTACTCGCCGTCGATGTTCTGCACTGTCCAGCCGTCGTCCCACACGCGGTAAGGCAGCTCGCCGAGGTTGATCATCGGCTCGATGGTCAGCGTCATACCTGGCTCGAGGACGTCCGTGTAGGCGTCGGAGTCGTAGTGCAACACCACCAGCCCGTTGTGGAAGGTGGTGCCCACTCCGTGGCCCGTGAAGTCCGTGACCACGTTGTAGCCGAAGCGCTTGGCGTAGGACTCGATTACACGGCCGATCACGTTGATCTGGCGGCCGGGCGTTGCCGCGTTGATGCCGCGCATCGTCGCCTGGTAGGTCCTGTCCACCAAGTCCTTGTGCTCCTGGGCCACCTCGCCCGCGAAGAAGGTGGCGTTGGTGTCGCCATGCACGCCGTCTTTGTAGGCGGTGACGTCGATGTTGACTATGTCGCCCTCCTGGATCACCGTGGTGTCCGGGATGCCGTGGCAGACAATTTCGTTCAGGGAGATGCAGGAGGACTTCGGGTACCCGCGGTAGCCCAGCGTCGACGGATAGGCGCCGTGCTCCACCAGGTAGTCGTGGACGATGCCGTCGATCTCGTCGGTGGTCTTGCCCGGGGCCACGGCGGCACCGGCAAGGGCGAGCGCGTTCGCCGCGATCTTGGAGGCTTCGCGCATCGCCTCGATGGTCTCGCGGGTCTGGACGATCGGCTCGCCGACGTTCTCCTGGACCTCGTCCTTCCACGCGTACTCAGGGCGCTCAATGGACTTTGGCACCTTGCGCTCTGGGGTGGGTTTTCCTGGGGTAAGTAGGCCTCGGTTATTCATGTCCCCAATGGTAGACCTGCGGTCAAACGGGCCCGCGCAGCCCTCTGGGCGGCCTACTGGGCGGGCGCGTCCAGGTTCAGCAGCATCCGGTCCGAAAGCGCCACAGCGGCCTCAGAACCGCCGCCGAGGACTACCAGGGTGGCAAAGGCGATGTCGTCGTCCGCGCGGTAGCCGGTGAACCACGAATGGGAGCCGCCGTTGATCTCAGCTTCGCCGGTCTTGCCGCGGATATCCCCGCCCGCGGTAAACGCGCTCGCGGTGCCGCCCGGGCCGGTCACGGCGGCCATCATCTGGCGTAGTTCGTCCACCGCCTGCGGGTCCATCGGCGGGGCATCTCCGCTGAGCTTCGTCTCCTCGCCCTCCACCAGGTATGGCACGGGCAACGATCCACGAGCGGCCGCTGCGGAGACAAGCGCCATGCCGAACGGGCTGGCCAGATCCAAGCCCTGGCCGTAGCCGGCCTCGGTGCGATCCAGCGGCTCCTCGCCGTCGGGGATGGAGCCGGTGATGGTCTCCACCCCGGGGATCTCCATGTCTATGCCCAAGCCGAACTGCTTGCCGATGGTCTTCAACTCCCCCGGCGCCAGCTTCGTGGAAATATCCGCGAAGGTGGTGTTGCAGGAACGGGCGAACGCGGTCTCCAGCGGCACGGTGCCCAGGCCGAAGCCTGCGTAGTTGGTCACGGTGCGCCCAAAGAGGTTCATCGTTCCGGGGCACGGCACAGGCGAGCCCGGGATGAGCCCTTGCTTGGTCAGCCCGGCGAACGCGGTGAGGATCTTAAACGTCGAGCCCGGCGGGTACTGGCCCATCGTTGCCAGGTTGCCGCCGGCGTCCGCGGCCGGCGTCTGCGCAATAGCCAGGATGCCGCCCGTGGACGGCCGGATGGCCACGATCATGGCCTGCTGGCCCGCAACCGGCTCCAGCGCCATCTCCGCGGCGCGCTGGATGCGGTGGTCCAGGCTGATGTGCACCGCCGGTGCCGGGGCGGCGTCCTGGCGCTTGATCTCCTCGTAGGAGGCGCCGTTTTCGTTGACCACGTCGACGCTCCACCCGGTATCGCCCTGCAGGTCGTCGCGCACCAGCTCGCCCACGCGCGCCATGATGTCGGGGGCGAAGTCCGGCTGCGCGTTGACCATCGCGGCCTCTTCGTTCAGCCGCACGCCGGGTTCCCCGGCCAGCGCCGCTTCGAACGCGTCGCGCGCCGGCGCGGGCACCACGGCGACGGAGTACGCGCCGGAGGCGTCCTGCAGCTCTTTGGCAAGGTCCTCTGCGTCGCGCAGCGGCACGCCGCGATCCACCTCGTGCGCCTTCGCCAGCGCCGCGCTGATACCCGCGGCCGTCGAGCTTGCGCTGCGCATCTCGTCCGTGTCCACGAGCACTCGGTACGCGGTGCCGGGCTTGAGCAGCTCCACCCCGTCGGAGGAGACCACGCTTGCCTGCGAGGGCGCCACCGAGCGCAGCTCCAGGTGCTGGTTCGCGCCCAGCCGCGGATGCAGAACGGACGGCTGCCAGCGCACGTTCCACGTATTGCCGCTCTGCGTCAGCGTCATCTGCGCCTGGTACGTCAGATCCCGCTCGCGGGGCAGGTCCCAGCGCAGCTCATAGGTGGCGGTGGCCAGGTTGTCGTCCTGGTTGACGTCGATAAGCGATGCGCTCAAGCTCTCCGCCTGCAGCCCACCCCACGTCTCGTTGAGAGAGGTTTCGGCGGCGGACGCGTCGTCGATAAGCGCAGAGTTCACCTCACGCTTTTCCAGCGCGCTCAGAAAATCCGATGCGGCGGGTTCGGCGTCGTTGGGGCGCGGGGTGCAACTGCTTATCGACGCCGCCAGCGCCACCACCGCAACCCCCGCGACACGGCGACGCAGCATATTAGCGGGTGACCTTGACCTCGGCCTTGGCGCCCTCGACCTCCTCGAGGCCCTCCTCCTCGGCGATGCGCTGCGCGTAATCGATCAGCGTCTCCACGATCTTGGACTCCGGCACGGTCTCCACGACCTCGCCCTTGACAAAGATCTGGCCCTTGCCGTTGCCGGACGCCACGCCGAGGTCGGCGTCGCGCGCTTCGCCCGGGCCGTTGACGACGCAGCCCATCACGGCCACGCGCAGCGGGAACTCCATGCCGTCCAGGCCAGCGGTGACCTCCTCGGCGAGCTTGTACACATCCACCTGTGCGCGGCCGCAGGACGGGCAGGAGACAATCTCCAGCTTGCGCGGGCGCAGGTTCATCGACTGCAGGATCTGGTCGCCGACCTTGATCTCCTCCACCGGGTCCGCGGACAGGGACACGCGGATGGTGTCGCCGATGCCCTGCGACAGCAGCGCACCGAAGGCCACGGAGGACTTGATGGTGCCCATGAACTTCGGGCCCGCCTCGGTCACGCCGAGGTGCAGCGGGTAGTCGGTCTTCTCTGCGAGCTGGCGGTAGGCCTCCACCATCAGCACCGGGTCGGAGTGCTTCACGGAAATGGCGATGTCGCCGTAGCCGTACTCCTCGAACAGGCCCGCCTCGTAGATCGCGGACTCCACCAGCGCCTCCGGGGTGGCCTTGCCGTACTTCTCCAGCAGGCGCTTGTCCAGGGAGCCGCCGTTGACGCCGATGCGGATCGGAATGCCCGCGTCGCCCGCCGCCTTGGCAACCTCCTTGACGCGGCCGTCGAACTCCTTGATGTTGCCCGGGTTCACGCGCACCGCGGCGCAGCCGGCGTCGATGGCCGCGAAGATGTACTTCGGCTGGAAGTGGATGTCCGCGATCACCGGGATCGGGGACTTCGCGGCAATCGCCGGCAGGGCCTCGGCGTCCACGGTCTTCGGGCAGGCCACGCGCACGATGTCGCAGCCTGCGGTGGTCAGCTGCGCGATCTGCTGCAGCGTGGCGTTGATGTCGTGAGTCTTCGTGGTGGTCATGGACTGCACGGAGATCGGGTGATCCGAGCCGACGCCGACATCTCCCACCATCAGCTGACGAGTCTTGCGGCGCGGAGCCAAAATCGGTGCCGGGCCTTCGGGCATACCTAATCCGATGGGGGTGTTCATGGTGGCTAACTCTAGCACCGTCAGCCAAAAATTCGGACGGGGTTGACCACGTCCGCGGCCATCACCAACACACCGACGCCGAGCAGCAGCGCTGCCATGGCGTACGTCAAGGGCATGAGCTTTTCGTAGTTCGCTGGCGCACCCGGGCCGAGGCCACGGAGGCGTCGTAAAGCATCGCGAATCTTTTCGTACAGCACCACCGCAATGTGCCCGCCGTCCAGCGGCGGCAGCGGCACGAGGTTGAACAGGGCGAGGAAGAAGTTCAGGCTGGCCAGCATCATCCAGAACGCGGACCACATGTCCTGTTCAACCAGCTCGCCGCCGGTGCGCGAGGCGCCGATGACGCTGACCGGGCCCTCGATGTCGCGCTCCGCGCCGAAGATCGAGGCCACAACGCCCGGGATTTTCGCGGGGAACGACGCAATGCCGTCCACCGTCGCGCGCAGCATCTGGCCGGTGAACCGGAAAGTCGCGGGCACAGCCTCCGCGGGTCCGTACTGCTTCACCGTCACCGGTGCGGAGACAATACCCACCGCGCCCTGGGTGACGCGCTCGCCAGTGGCCGGATCGATGCGCTCGACGGCGGCGACAGGCACGTCGAGGGTGACGGTCTCACCGCCGCGCAGTACCTCGAGGCTCACCGTTTCGCCTGGCTGCTTCGCGACGGCATCGCGCAACTGCTCGAACTGCTCAATCTCCTGCCCGTTAAGCGCCACCAGCGTGTCGCCTGCTTGGACACCGGCCTCGCCGGCCGGGCCCGCGCCGGAGCACTCCCCCAGCGTCTCAGCGTCCACCTGGTCGGCCACGCACACCGTCTTGCCCACGCGCGGGGTGAAATCCGCGTCCGGGTTCGGGATGCCGGAAAAGATGGCGACAAAGTAGATGATCACCACGCCGATGAGCAGGTTCATCGCAATGCCGCCGGCGAGGACCGCGATGCGCTGCCACGCCGGCTTGTTCACCATCGCGTGCGGCTCCTCCTCGGGCGTGAGGGGATCCATCGCGGTCATACCCGCGATGTCGCAGAACCCGCCGAACGGCAGCGCGGCAAGGCCGTATTCGGTGTGGCCCTTCGTGGTCGACCACACCGTCGGCCCGAAACCAATGAAGTAGCGCCGCACGCGCATGCCGAAGGCGCGAGCAGTGAACATGTGCCCGGCCTCGTGCAGCGCAATGGACGCGGCGATCGCAAGCGCGAACGCCAGAATGCCTAGCGCACCCACAAAATCCCTAGTGCGCTACGCGCTGGCGATGCGTTCGACAACAGCCTGCGCGCGCTCGCGGGCGCGGGACTCGGTGCGCAGGACCGCGTTGACGTCGGCAGGCGCCTCCGCGAAATCGCCCGCGCCGTTGAGGACCTCGGTGATGATGTCCACGATGTGCGGGAACTTAATGCGGCCCTCGACGAACGCGTCGACGGCAACCTCGTTGGCCGCGTTGTAGATCGCCGGGTGCGGCTCACCCTTCGCCGCGGCCTCGCGGGCCAGCTTCACCGCTGGGAACGCGTCTTCATCCAGCGGCTCAAAGGTCCACTCGAAGGACTTGGAGAAGTCCAGCGCGGGCTGCGCGTCCGGAATGCGGTTCGGCCAGTTCAACGCGTGGGAGATCGGCAGCATCATCGACGGCGGGGACGCCTGGGCGATGGTCGCGCCGTCGGTGAACGTCACCATGGAGTGGACGATGGACTGCGCGTGGACGGTCACATCGATGTCGTCCGGGTCCACGTCGAAAAGCAGCGATGCCTCAATGAGCTCGAGGCCCTTGTTCACCATCGTCGCGGAGTTCAGCGAGTTCATCGAGCCCATGGACCACGTCGGGTGGTCCACGGCCTGCTCGTAGGTGACGTCCATGAGCTCCTCGCGGGACTTGCCGCGGAACGGGCCGCCGGAGGCGGTGAGCACGAAGCGGGCCACCTCGCCACGGTCGCCGGAGCGCAGCGCCTGGGCCATCGCGGAATGCTCCGAGTCCACCGGGATAATCTGTCCGGGTTTCGCAGCCTCGAGCACGAAACGGCCGCCGGCGACGAGCGACTCCTTGTTCGCCAGCGCCAGCGTCGCGCCGGACTTCAGCGCCGCGAGCGTTGCCGGCAGGCCTGCGGAGCCGACGAGCGCGTTGAGCACCAGGTCCGCCTTCTGCGACTCCACGAGCGCGGTCGCGCACGCGTCGCCGGTAATGACGAAGCCACCGAGCGCCTTCGAAACCTTCTTGGCCCCTTCCAGATCACGCACGGCAACCTGGTCGGCGCTGAGGCCGAATTCGCGGGATTGCTCGATAGCCCGGTCAGCGTTGGTTCCGCCGGTGGCGATGCCGACCACGTTGAACTGGTCTCGGTGATTGCGGATGATTTCAATCGCCTGAGAACCGATAGAACCTGTCGAGCCCAAGATGATTACATTCTTCACGCGCCCATTGTGACATGAAACTGCACATTCTGGCACTATGCGGGCCTAATCCCGTGGACTGTGGTGCGAAAGTTTGAACACATTGGGGGTGAGAAGTCCCCTTTGCCCCACCCGGTGTGCGATGATAGGCGCTGAAAGTTTTACCGATCTTGGCAACCGCTAAGCAGGCTTTGAAGGAGCATTCCAGTGGCCCACGCGAAGGACAACGCACCCCAGGTGTACAACGGCGTTTCTGAGGCGGATGTTCCGTCCGCCCGTTTCGGCTGGAGCGCGTTCACTGACCGCACCATCCAGATCGCCGGTTGGATCTCCGTCCTGTTCCTCATCGCCTACAACTTTGGCAACCACCAGGGCCACGTGGAGACCATCTGGCTCATCGCCCTCGCGGTGCTGATCGCGCTCGGCCTGATCCTGCACGCGACCAAGCCGAAGCTGAACCAGGTCCGCACCGTCACCTCCCACAACAAGCCGGTGGGCCACCAGGAGCCGGACTGGATCTACGACCAGGCCACCCTCTCCGGCGACGTGTACGAGAACCTCACCGACTCCCAGCTGCGCGCCCTGAACATCGAGCCGGGCCGCGTCGCACACCTGCGCCCGGCACGCGGTGAGGAGCGCGTGGTCGAGCGCACCGCTGCCCGCCCGGTCGACGCGGCGCACCAGCGCGAGGACGTTGAGGTCATCACCGTCGAGTCCCGCGGCAAGCACGAGCGCATCTAAGCTTCTCGACGCCACCGTCACCGCCAGCCCCCGCTGGCGGTTTTTTCGTGCCCGTTGGCTCGCGACGGCTCCCCCCAAACACCAACTGCCAGCCCGTCCCGGCTTGAATCCGCAGACCCCGAGCAAGAGACCCCTAGTATGGCCCTATTTTGGGCATACTAGGGGTCCTGTACTGGGGGTCTGTGCGCGGAGGCGTGCTCGGGAGGGTTGCGGCGTGGGCTGTAGCGCCGCAGGTAAACGCGAAAAGTGAGCTCGGCAGAAGCTAAGCGGCTAGCTGGCGTCCTCGTCGGCGGCGAGCTGGCCGCAGGCCGCGGCGATTTCCTGGCCCTTGGTGTCGCGCACCGTGCACGGCACGCCCTGGGCGGCCACGCGGCGGACGAACTCGTCCTGGCGGGCCTTCGGCGAGGCGTCCCACTTCGAGCCCGGCGTCGGGTTGAGCGGGATCACGTTGACGTGCACGCGCGAGCCCAGCGCCGAGTGCAGCTTCTTGCCCAGCAGGTCCGCGCGCCAGTCGTGGTCGTTCATGTCGCGGATTAGCGCGTACTCGATGGACACGCGCCGGCCGGTCTGGTCCGCGTAGTAACGGGCGGCGTCCAGCACTTCGGACACTTCGAAGCGGTTGTTGACGGGGACGAGTTCGTCGCGGAGCTCGTCGTCAGGCGTGTGCAGGCTGACAGCCAGGGTGCAGGACAGGCCCTCGTCCGCGAGCATGCGGATCTGCGGGGCGAGCCCCACCGTGGAGACGGTGACGTTGCGCTGGGAGATGCCGAAGCCGTCCGGCGACGGCTGGGTGATCTGGCGCACGGCGTTGACCACGCGCTTGTAGTTGGCCAACGGCTCCCCCATGCCCATGAACACGATGTTGGACAGGCGCGAGCCCTCGGCGGCCATCATCGCGGCGGCGGCTCGGACCTGGTCGACGATCTCCGCCACGGACAGGTTGCGGTCCAGCCCGCCCTGGCCGGTGGCGCAGAACGGGCAGGCCATTCCGCAGCCGGCCTGCGAGGAGATGCACAGGGTTGCGCGGCCCGGGTAGCGCATGAGGACGGACTCCAGCAGGGTGCCGTCGTGAAGCCGCCACAGCGTCTTCGTCGTGTCGCCCTCATCGGTCTCCACCGTGCGCACCGGCGTCAAAAGCGTGGGAAACAGCGCGTCCTTGACGGTTTGACGCTGCGCTTCCGGCAGGTCCGTCATGGTCAGCGGGTCGGCCTCGAACTTGCCGTAGTAGTGGCGCGCGATCTGGTCGGCGCGGAACTTGGGCAGGCCGAGTTCCTTGAGCGCGTCGATGCGCTCGTCTTTGCTCAAGTCCGCGAAGTGCTTCGGCGGCATGCCGCGCTTCGGCGCGAGCAGCTGGATCTGGGGGAAATCGCTCATAGTGCGCCCCATCTTGGCACGTCGCGCGGCGAATTTCGAATCTGGCGCGGGCGTAAACCTACGGGTTCATCAACGTGATGGTGGTGAGCAGGATGTAGGTCGCCGCCGCGGCGGGCAGCATGCCGTCGAGGCGGTCCATGATGCCGCCGTGGCCCGGCAGCAGGTTGGACATGTCCTTGATGCCCAGCTCGCGCTTGAACTGGCTTTCCACCAAATCGCCCATGGTCCCGCAGATGACCAGGGCGATGCCGAGCACGATGCCCATCCACCACGGCCCGTGGATGAGGAAGTGCACCACCAGCACACCGGTGATGATGCCGGCGGTCATGGATCCGGCGAAGCCCTCCCAGGATTTGTTCGGGCTGACGGCCGGGGCCATCGGGTGGGAGCCGAACATCACGCCCGCGGCGTAGCCGCCGACGTCGTTGGCCACCACGCACAGCATGAACGCCACGATGTACGCGGAGCCGTCCACCCCGGCCTCGGTGATCCGGGAGATCATGGCGGCGAAGGTGCCGAACAGCGGGATCCACGCGAGCACGAAGATCGCCACTGCGGTGTCACGCAGATAGTTCTCCGGTTGGTGGTGCCTACCCTGGTGGAACATGCCCCAGAACATCACCACCAGCACGGTGAAGGCGAATCCGGAGACCAGACCCGTGGTGCCGTAAGGCGCGGACAGCCAGAGCATGGCCTGGCCGAGGATGATCATCAGCGTGCGCGGCTGGACGTAGCCAGCTTCGCGCAGGCGCGTCATCACCTCCCACATGGCCAGCGCCACGGCGACGGCGACCAGCGGGTACCAGGCCATGGGCCCGATCCACACCGCCGCGATGACCAGCGCGCCGAGCACCACGCCCGTGGCAATCGCCGCCGGCAGGTCGCGCCCCGCCTTGTTCTTCGGCTTCGGGGCGCGGCTGGGCCAGCGGCTCGGGTTGGCCTCGCGCTCCTCCGGCGCATCATTCACCGCCGCACCCATCTCAGTGGTTTCCGTCTGCGCCTTCGACACGTCGGCTTAGACCTCCAGCAGCTCGTTTTCCTTGCGCTGCACGATCTCGTCGATCTGACCGACGTAGTCCTGAGTGGTTTTGTCCAGCGACTTCTCAGCGGTGATGACCTCGTCTTCGCCCGCGTCGCCGTCCTTCTGGATCTTCTTCAGCGCTTCCATGCCCTGGCGGCGCACGTTGCGGATGGCGATCTTGCCGTCCTCGCCCTTCTGCTTGGCCTGCTTGACCAGCTCTTTGCGGCGCTCCTCGGTCAGCTGCGGGACGGACACGCGGATGACCTGGCCGTCGTCGGTCGGGTTCACGCCGAGGTCGGAGTTGCGGATGGCGTTTTCGATCTCGCCCATGGTGGACATGTCGTACGGCTTGATCAGAAGCATTCGCGGCTCCGGCACCGAGATGGTGGCCATCTGGTTGATCGGGGTGGGCGCGCCGTAGAAGTCCGCCATCACGCCGTTGAACATGGCCGGGTTCGCACGGCCGGTGCGGATGGTGGCCAGCTCGTTTCGGGTGTGCTCAACGGAGGCGGTCATGCGCTCTTCGGCGTCCAGCAAAACGTCATCAATCATGGTTTTACCCCTATCGTTTCTCGGGTTTGCGTCACCCTTAACTTACCAGCGCCCGCCGCGTGCCTAGACTGTCGCCATGCCGCACCCAGCCTTCACGTTCGTCGCGCCGCCCGGCGCCGCGCTCGCAGGCCCGCTCGGCGGGCGGCTTTCCGGCTGGAGCATCCCGATCAAAGACGGCACCGATGTCGCAGGCTGGCCCACCACGCACGGCAACCCCGCGCGCGCCTACACCGCGCAGGCAACGGACCCGTTTGCGGAGATGCTTATCGACGCCGGAGCGCGCGTCGCCGCCAAAACCCTGACCTCCGAGCTGGGCGCCACCTGCTACGCGGAGCGGCCCGGCGTGGCCGTGCTGGAATCGCCCGCCTTCCCCGGCTGCACACCCGGCGGCTCTTCCGCGGGCGCCGCAGTGGTGGTGGCGGACGGCACGGTGCGAGCTGCCCACGGCACCGACGCCGGCGGCTCAATCCGTGTGCCGGCCGCAGCCTGCGGGGTGGTGGGGCTGAAACTTGCCAGCCGCAACCTGTCCGCCCACGGGTTTTTCACCCGCAACGTCGGCGACCTGTTCAGGCTCACCGGTTGGACGCCGCCCGCGCGCAGGAGGCTGCGCATCGGTGTCCTCACCCGGGGCGTGTTCGCGGACCCTGAGGGGTCGGAGGGGCGCGGAGCTGACGTCGAGAAGCTTGCTGCTGCTTTGGGACGCACCCACGAGGTGGTGGAGATTTCCCCCTACGCCGAGTCAAAGGAGACGTACGCGCACTTCAGCACCACAATCAAGCGCTCGTTCAAGGACGTGAACCCGCTGGACAGCGGCTACATCGCGTGGCTGAAAGAGGAGGCGCACCGGCTGCGGCCAGAGCAGGTCGCCGCGGCGAAAGCGCACACGCGCGCACTGCCCGCGCTGCTCGCGGCGCAGTGGGGCGTGGACGCAGTACTCTCCCCCACCATCGCGTTCGATCCACCCCCGCTCGGCTATTTCCCTGCGCTGCACCCCGAAGCAAGCTTCCACGCGCAGACCGAATGGTCGCCGTGGTGCTCGGTATTCAATATGCTGCGCACCCCCGCAATCGCGCTCGCGGGGGTGCACCTGGGCAGCCTGACACTCAGCGGCCCGGAGTTGCTCGGCCTGGCGGCGCAGGCCGAGCTGTTACGCGCTTAGGCCACCAGCGTGCCCACCTGCTCGCCGGAGACGGCGCGCGCGATGTTGCCCTCCTGCAGCAGGTTGAACACCAGGATCGGCATGTTGTTGTCCATGCACAGGCTGAACGCGGTGGCGTCGGCGACCTTCAGCCCGTTTTCGATGACCTCGCGCGGGGAGATCTCGGAGTACAGCTTCGCGTCCGGGTTCTCGCGCGGGTCGGAGTCGTACACGCCGTCGACAGCCTTGGCCATCAGCAGCACCTCGCAGCCGATCTCCAGCGCGCGCTGGGCGGCGGTGGTGTCCGTGGAGAAGTACGGCATGCCCATGCCGGCGCCGAAGATGACCACGCGGCCCTTCTCCAGGTGGCGGGCGGCGCGCAGCGGCAGGTACGGTTCGGCGATCTGGGCCATGTTGATGGAGGTCTGCACGCGGCAGTCCACGCCCATCTGCTGCAGGAAGTCCTGCAGCGCCAGGCAGTTCATCACCGTGCCCAGCATGCCCATGTAGTCGGAGCGCGCGCGGTCCATGCCGCGCTGCTGCAGCTCGGCGCCGCGGAAGAAGTTGCCGCCGCCGATGACCACGGCCACCTCGGTGCCTGCGCGTGCCACGTCCGCGATCTGGCGCGCGACGGACTCGACCACGTCCGGGTCGATGCCGACCTTGCCTCCGCCGAACATTTCACCGCCCAACTTCAGCATCACTCGCTTGAAACCTGTGCGGCTGGGATTGAGGTCAGTCACCGAAATTCGCTCCTTTTGCGCGGCGGGATGTGCAGATGTTCGCAGACGATTCTAGACGTGCTTTAATGCGCACACCGAAACGTGCAATTGGGGGCATCATGCTTCACGACGAAGCCCCGCACACGCCACCGGCCCAACTGGGCGGAAGCGGTGCGGGGCTTGGCTGTTAGCGCAGCTTAAGCCTGTGGCTTAAGCCTGGCCGACCTCGAAGCGGACGAAGTCCAGGACCTCGATGCCGTTCTCCTCGGCGTACTGCTTGACGGTCTTCTTGGAATCAGACAGCGCCGGCTGATCCAGCAGAACAACGTCCTTGAAGAAGCCGCCCATGCGGCCCTCGACGATCTTGGCGATGGCAGCTTCCGGCTTGCCCTCGTTGCGGGTGATCTCTTCCTGGACCGCGCGCTCCTTCTCAACGACTTCCGCCGGGACGGACTCCTGGTTGAGGTAACGAGCCTTCATCGCGGCGATCTGCAGAGCGACCTGGTGCGCTGCCTCGGCGTTGTCGCCGGTGTAGGACACCAGCACGCCGACTGCCGGCGGGAGGTCCGCAGCCTTCTGGTGCAGGTACGCCTCGACACGCTCGCCCTCGATGGTGGCGGCGCGGCGCAGCTCGAGCTTCTCGCCGATCTTGGCGGAGAGGCGCTCCAGGACGTCGTGCGCGGTCTCGCCGTTCACGTCTGCGTTCGCCAGCTCCTCCTGGGAGTTCGCCTTCGCTGCGGCGGCTGCGTCAGCGATCTGGGCTGCGATGTCCTTGAACTCCTGGTTCTTGGCCACGAAGTCGGTCTCGGAGTTGATCTCGATGATGGTGTTGCCGGAAACGGCGACCAGGCCCTCGAGGGCGTTGCGCTCAGCGCGCTTGCCCACGTCCTTCGCGCCCTTGATGCGGAGGTTCTCGACGGCCTTATCGAAGTCGCCGCCGGTCTCCTCGAGTGCCTTCTTGCAGTCGAGCATGCCGGAACCGGTGGTCTCGCGGAGCTTCTTGACGTCAGCAGCAGTGTAGTTCGCCATAGTGGGCGATCCTCCTCGTGAATGTGTTGCTAAAAGTGTTCAAACCGTTTCAAGCGTAGCCGACAGTACTCGCTGTGGCACGGCTTGGAACGGGGCGCACACAAAACACCCCGCGCCCGCACTGTCCCGGGCGTGAAAGCCGGCGGGCGTGAGCGGAACGCGGGGTGCGCGTGCAGGTGGCGTGAGCCGGAAAGCTTACGCCTGGGTTGCAGACTCGTCGCCGGACTCGTTCGCCTTGGCCTCAGCCTGCTCAGCTGCGCGGACAGCGTGCGGCTGCTCAACCTCGGCAACTTCCTGCGGAGCTGCGGACTCAGCTGCGACGGCAGCCTTCGCTGCGTCAGCTGCGGACACTTCCTCGGAAGCTGCAGCCTGGGCAGCAGCCTCCGCGGCCTCTGCCTGACGCTTCGCGTCGTTGTCGCCTGCAGCGTCGCGTGCGGAAGCGAGCTGGCGCTCCTCGCGCTGCTGCTTACCGGCGATGACAGCCTCGCCCACGATGTGGGTGAGCAGCTTCACGGCGCCGATGGCATCGTCGTTGCCCGGGATCGGGAAGTCCACGACGTCCGGGTCGCAGTTGGTGTCCAGGATGGCAACCACCGGGATGCGCAGCTTCTGCGCCTCGTTGACGGCGATGTGCTCCTTGTTGGTGTCCACGATCCACAGCGCGGACGGCGCCTTGGTCATGTCGGCGATGCCGCCCAGCACACGCTCGAGCTTGATGCGCTCGCGGGTGAGCATGAGGACTTCCTTCTTGCCGCGGCCTGCGTAGCCGTCCTCGGCTGCGTCCATGGCCTGCAGTTCCTTCATGCGGCCGATGCGCTTGGACACGGTCTGGAAGTTGGTGAGCATGCCGCCCAGCCAGCGGTGCGTCACGTACGGCATGCCGACGCGCTGCGCCTCTTCCTGGATCGGCTCCTGTGCCTGCTTCTTGGTGCCGACGAACAGGACGGTGCCGCCGTGTGCGACGGTCTCCTTGACAAACTCGTAGGCCTCATCGATGTAGGTCAGCGTCTGCTGCAGGTCGATGATGTAGATGCCGTTACGGTCGGTGAAGATGAAGCGGCGCATCTTCGGGTTCCAGCGACGCGTCTGGTGGCCGAAGTGCACACCGGCGTCGAGGAGTTCACGCATGGTTACAACTGCCATGGTTTCGTCTCCTTCGGAGAAAGTAGTTCGGTTACATTGCGTATCTCACGTGCGGGTTTGTATCCCGCACCCTGGCACCGTGCTCGCCCTGCACCCTGTGAGAGGGACCGTCGCTGAGCAGGCATTATCCGGCGCGCGTAGTCAGCCCATAAAAGCTGCCCGTGCAACACTACCCGCTTACGTCCGCAAAACCTAATCTCAACTGCGCGTTCTGTGGATAACGCCGCGGCAGGCGCCGGGTTATCCACAGATTTCCGCAACCAGGCTAGTTTTCTCGCGTCCGGCATGCTCCTATTCACGCATGCGCCTATCGACGATCCTCCGGTCCACCACCGCCCTCATCCTTGCCGCCGCCACCTGCGCCGCACCGGCAGCCGCCTGGGTCGATCCCGCCGCCGGCACCCCGCACCCGGCGGCGGTGGCGCGGCCCGCTGACATCCCGGAGCAGAACTGGAAGCCCGGCCACCGCGGCGTGGACCTGCCCTTGCGCCTCGGCGCCGACGTGTTGGCCGCTGGCGACGGCGTCGTGGCGTTCGTGGGCGCGGTGGCCGGCACCCCAGTAGTCTCCGTCGACCACGCCGGCGGGATCCGCACCACGTACCAGCCGGTGCGCTCCCCGCTGACTGTCGGCGACAAGGTGAAAGAGGGCGAGCCGATTGGCACGCTCGCGCACGCCCCGGCGGGGTTTTCCGGCTCCCACGACGGCCTGCACTGGGGCGCGCTTACGGGCAAGGACGCCTACATCGACCCGCTCACACTGTTGGAGGCGCCGCGGATCCGGCTCAAACCCCTGGACGGCTCCCCTACGCGCGCGGGTGCGCCTGGTCGTAGACGCGTTTGAGCCGCTGCGCGGAGACGTGGGTGTAAATCTGCGTGGTTTGCAGGCTGGTGTGGCCGAGCATCTCTTGCACCACGCGCAGGTCCGCCCCGCCTTCCAGCATGTGGGTGGCGGTGGTGTGGCGCAGCGTGTGGGGGCTGACGTGTTCCACCCCGGCACGTTGCCCGGCGCGCTCGACGATGCGGCGCACCTGGCGCTGGTCGATGCGCCCGCCGCGGGAGCCGACGAACATCGCCGGCGTGTCGCCCGCAAGTTCTGCACGGCCGAATTCCAGCCACTCGGACACAGCCGCCGCGGCTTCGTCGCCGAACGGCACGACGCGTTGCTTGTTGCCCTTGCCGGTGACGTGCGCCAGGCCGCGGGCTAAGTCCACGTCGCCGAGATTTAAGCCCGTCAGCTCCCCGACGCGGATGCCGGTGGCGTAGAGCAGCTCGAGCATGGCGCGGTCGCGCAAATACTCGGCCGGGTGGGCGTCGTCGGCGGTGCCCGCCTCAACGAGCTCCCCGGCGCGCTCGCCCTTGACCACCGTGGGCAGCGGGCGGTTGACCTTCGGCGCTTTCAGCCGCGCCGCGGCATCGGTGCTGATGTATCCCTGGCGGTAGGCCCAGGTGGAAAAGGCGCGGGCGGCGGCGGTGCGGCGAGCCAGCGTGGCCCGGCTCTTGCCAGCGCCCATCGCGTCCGCCAGCCAGCGCCGCAGCGCGTCGAGGGTGAACGCGTCGAAGGTATCTGCGTAGCCCGCGAGCCCTTTGAGATCTGCGACGTAGCCCTTGACCGTGTTCGGGGAGCGGCCGAGGACAAGTTCGGCGTATTCGGCGAAGTCTTCCACCGCCGCCTGCACTTGCCCCAGATGTTTACTCATGTCACGGCAGTGTACTCGCTCCCCTTACCCAGGCTGTTCCACCCGCGACCAGAGCCGCTTGTCGCGCTCCACCAACCCGCGCTTGGACAGGTCCATCAGGATGTGCACCGTCAGCGCGATGGAAAGCCCCGAATCCGCCGCCACAGCCTCGGCTTCCCGGCCGGCGCGGCCGGCGGGCGGAAGGGCGTCGTAAATGCGCAGCTCGTTGCGCGAGAGCTGCTGGGTTACGCTTGGTGGGTACTCCATCTCCATCTGCTCTTCGGCGCTGAACTCGCCGACGGCGGAGAGCTGCTCGTGGATCTGGCCGGCGTTGAGCACCATCTCCGCCTCGTTGTTCTGGATGGCCAGGTTGGCGCCGAGGGATTGGGCGTCCGTGACCGGCCCCGGCACCGCCATGGCGGTGCGGTTGAACACGTTGACCCACTTCAGGGTGTTCAGCGCCCCGGAGCGAAACGGCGCTTCCACCAGCACGGTGCCCAGCGTTAGCGCCGCCACGAGTCGGTTTCTGGTGAGGAAGCGGTGCCTGTCCGGGGTGACCGAGGGCGGATACTCCGTCATCAATGCGCCGCCCGTGGCCACCACGCGCTCGAAGAGCGCCTTGTTGGAGCGCGGGTAGTGCTCACCAGGCCCGCAGGCCGCCACCACCACGGTCGGGGTGTGCACGTCCATGGCCGTCGTGTGGGCGACCGTGTCGATGCCCAGCGCGCCGCCGGAGACCACCGTGTAGTTGTGCCCGCCCAGGCCGGCGACCAGATCCTTTGTTGCCATGTGGCCGTACTTGGTGGCGTGGCGGGTGCCCACCACGCCCACGGACTGGGCGAACAGGCCCGCCAAGTTCGTGTTTCCCGCAACCCACAGCGCGTGCGGCGCAATGCCGTCCGGCTGGTGGCTGGCCTTGCTCGCCGCCCCCGTCTGCTTACGGCCAAACGAGCACTGGATCGCCTCCGTCGGCCACTGCGGCGACTCCGGGGTGATAAGCGTGTAGCCGAGCTCCGCCGCAAACTCGAGGTCTTCGGCCGGGCGGTCCCAGGTGTATCGGTTCTCGGTCTGCGACAGCAGGCCACCGATCCAGGTGGCGCGGGTGCGCACACCGTCGGCGATCTCGTCCGCGGTCTTGCCCACCCGCAGAAGCGCCTGGATGTGGTGCGACGGCCCCTCCACCACCCGCGAGAGGTAGGCCCAGGATTCCAACGACGACATCTACGCCACCTCTTGCTGCTGCAGCTGGTGCTCGCGCATCTCCACCGCGCGGCAGACATGGTGGATGTCCGGCTGGTCCATCTCTTCCAAGTCCGCGAGCGTCCAGGCCAGCTTGAGGCATTTATCCACCCCGCGCTGCGTGATCTTGCCGTGGACCAGCTCCGCCTGCAGCATCGCCATCGCCGATTCCTTGGCGGGGAAATGTCTGCGGATCAGCGTCGCGGGCACACGTCCGTTGACGTCCTCGTCGCAGCCCGCTTTCGCCCACCGGGCTGCGGCGCGCTCGCGGGCGGCCGCCACACGCTGGGCGATGCTTCTCGACGGCTCCGCGTCCCTCGGGCTGAGCACCGCCGCGTCGCCCGAAGTGGTCACGAACACGTCCAGGCGGTCCTTCAACGGTCCGGAGACGTTGCTTAAGTGCCGCGCCCGCTGCGGGGACTTGCACGAGCACTGCCCGTTGATCCGTTGGCACGCACACGGGTTCGCCGCCAGCACCAGCTGGAAATCCGCCGGGTAGACCACTTCCCTTCTCGCGCGTGTCAGCCGCACCTCGCGTTTTTCCAGCGGGATGCGAAGCGCGTCGAGCACCGGCGCCGGAATCTCCGAGGCCTCGTCCAAAAACAGCACCCCGCGGTGCGCCTGGCTCACCACACCGGGCCTCGGCGTGCCGCCTCCCCCGCCGATCAGCGCCACGCGCGTCAGCGAGGGGTGCGGGGCGATAAACGGCCGCGTTTCCACAACCCCACCGCCGGACACCCCGGCCGCGGAGTGGATGGCGGTGACCTCGACCATCTCCTGCACATCCATCGGCGGCAGGATCGACGGGATGCGCTCCGCCAGCATGGACTTGCCCGAGCCCGGCGGGCCGATCATCATCACGTGGTGCCCGCCGGCCGCCGCCACCTCGAGGGCCTCGCGCTCCTCGGACATCCCCGCCAGGTCCTGGAAATCCGGCACCGCCCGCTGCGGCGCGTCAGCTTCCGGCGCTGTTGCGGGCTCGAGCTCCACCTCGCCGGCGATCCACTGCCACACCTGCGCAAGCGAATCCGCCACCAGCACCTCCCGGCGGCCCAGCAACGCGGCCTCGGCGGCGTTAGCCCTGGGCACGACGACGGTGCGGATCGGGTCTGCCGCGTCGAAAGCTGCGATGAGCATCGGCAGCACGCCTTCGGCCCGTCGCAAAGTCCCGTCCAGGGCCAGCTCCCCGCAGAACATCGTGGACGCGAGCGTGCGTTCCACCCGCGGATCCAGGCTGCCCAGCACCGCCAGGGCAATCGGCAGGTCGAAGTGCGAGCCGGCCTTCGGCAGGTGCGCGGGCGAGAGCGACACCATGATCTTCGTGCGCGGCCACGGCAGGGAAGAATTCGAAATCGCGGTGCGGATGCGATCGCGCGACTCTTTCACCGCCGCGTCGCCCAAACCCACCATGTGCATGCCGGGCAACCCGGCGCCAACGTTTGCCTCCACCGTGACCAGGCGGGCGGTGACCCCCTCCACGGTCGCGCTCATCGTGCTAGCAAGCGCCATCTTCCACCCCCGGGAAACGGCGCAGGATGTAATCCTCGCCGTCGAAGACCACCTCCACCACGTCGAAGCGGATCGGGCGGTACTGGCCCTGCGAATGCTTGTCCAGCCACTGCGCCGCGCACCGGCGCATGGTGTTGAGCTTCTTCGTGGTCACCGCCTCCGCGGCGCCGAACGCGGTGCCGCGGCGGGACTTCACCTCCACGAAGACGACGGTGCCGTCCTCGTCCTCGACAACGGCGTCGATCTCGCCCGCCCGCATGCGCTGCCGGTGGCCCAAGAGGGTGTAGCCCTCGTCCTCGTACCACCTGATGGCGGCGTGCTCGCCCGCCCTGCCCAGCTCCCACTGGTCCTGATAGTTCACCTGCACGGTGCCTCCCCGTTTCATAGAGTTGCCAAAAATGTTGGTCCTCTATCAGACGTGGAAGGCCCCGCCGCGGTTCCATGGCGCGGGCAGTTTTGTAAAACTCGGCGACCGCACCGGAATTTGGCCAGGTGAATCCCTGACGCAAAGCGCGACACGCCGAGTTTTACAAACGGCTCGCTACAGCCCTATTCCGGGAAGGTCAGATCGGGTTTGTCCAGCTCCTCGATGTTGACGTCCTTGTAGGTGATCACGCGCACGTAGCGCACAAAACGCACCGCGCGGTACATGTCCCACACCCACGCGTCCGACATCAGCACCTCGTAGTAGACGTCGCCGCCATCGGTGTGCGGGATGAGTTTCACGGCGTTGGCCAGGTAGAACCGGCGCTCCGTTTCCACCACGTAGGAGAACTGGCTGGCCACGTCCCGGTACTCGCGGTAGAGGGAAAGCTCGACGTCTGCCTCGTAGTTGTCAAGATCCTCGGCGCTCATGCGTGCCCCTTCTTGCTGGACTGCCAATAGAAGTCGTCAGCGTCCCTGACGTTCGCATAACTATAACGGTGCTCGGGGCTCGCACCGTGGCGGCGCACCGCGTCCAGGTGCACCTTCGTGGAATAACCCTTGTGGCCCTCCAGCCCGTACTGGGGAAACTTCTCGGCCATTTCGCACACCAGCCGGTCCCGGCTCACCTTGGCCAGCACGCTTGCCGCGGCGATGCAGCGGGCGGTGTAGTCGCCTCCCACCACCGGCAGTTGGGGTGAGGGAAGGCCGGGGACACGGAACGCGTCGATAAGCACGTAGCCCGGCTGCACCGAAAGCCCGGCGACGGCGCGGCGCGCGCCGTCAATGTTGGCGTGCTGGATGCCCCGGCGGTCAATCTCTGCCGCGGGGATGTGCACCACGGAGTACGCCACCGCGATGTCTTTCACGGCGTCGAACAGCACGTCGCGCTTGCGGGCGGTGAGCTTTTTGGAGTCCGTGAGCTCCGCCAGTGCCGACTGTGGCTTTGGCGGCAGCACGCACGCGGCGATGGTGATGGGGCCGAAACACGCGCCCCGGCCGGCTTCGTCCACCCCCGCCACCGGACCGAAACCCGCCTTGTCCAAGGCGACCTCGTAGGTGCGCAGCTGTTTTAAGCGCCGCACGGGCCTACTGCTGGATGTCCGGGTCGCTCACGCCCTGCATGCGGTTGACCGGGAAGACCACAGCCTTGACCTTGCCGCGGATGTTCTCCTCCGGGATGGTGCCCTGGAACTGGTCGCCCATGTGCGCGCGCGAGTCCAGTGAATTGGTGCGGTTGTCGCCCATCATGAAGTAGTTGCCCTCCGGCACCGTCACCGGGCCGAAGTACGGCCCGCCGCAGGCGTCGGAGCCTGTGGATTTATCCACCGGGTAGAAGTTCGGCTGCAGAATGTAGGACTGGTCGATGGGCTTGCCGTCCACCATGATCGCCGGGTCCCCCGCCTGGCAGGACACCGTCTGCCCGCCGGTAGCGATGATGCGCTTGACCAGGGTGTTTTCGTCCTTCGGCACCAGGCCCACCCAGGAGCCAACCTCCTGCATGCCCCGGATGACCGGGTTGGAGGAACGGTTGGAGTCGAAGCCCGTGTTCCAGGAATCGGTGCCGGCGAAGACAATCACGTCGCCCGGCTCCGGGTCGGAGAAGTAGTAGCTGACCTTCTCCACGAAGATGCGGTCGCCGGAGCCGGACTCGCCGTGCAGCGTGGGCTCCATGGAGGCGGACGGGATGACGTAGAGGCGGCCGATGAACGTCTGGATCACAAACATGATCAGAAGCGTCAGCACCACCACGACCGGGATCTCCACGTACCAGGGAAGCTCCTTCTTCTCCTCCGGCTCGTCCGCGGCCGGCTGCTGCGCCTCCGGGGCCGCCTCATAGCGCGGCTCGGCGGCGTACGGGTTGTGGGGCTGTGCAGGCTTCGAGGCGGAAGGCTCGCCTGCGGGTCCGTTCACGTTGGTCACCCGGGATACGTTAGCACCGCGGGAGCCGTCGACAAGCAAAGTGCCCCGCCCGAGCGAACTCGGACGGGGCACTTGTGCGCGCTGAAACTAGCGGCGCTCCTTGATGCGGGCAGCCTTGCCGCGCAGGTCACGCATGTAGTACAGCTTCGCGCGGCGGACGTCGCCCTTGCGGACAACCTCGATCTTCTCGATGTTCGGGGAGTGCACCGGGAAGGTACGCTCAACGCCGATGCCGAAGGAGACCTTGCGCACGGTGAAGGTCTCGCGGATGCCCGCGCCCTGGCGGCGGACCACAAAGCCGGTGAAGACCTGGGTACGGGTCACAGAACCCTCGATAACCTTGACGTGGACGTCGAGGGTGTCGCCCGGGCGGAAGTCCGGGATGTCGTCGCGCAGCTGGCCTGCGTCGACAAGATCAATGATGCCGTTGCTCATGAAAGCAATCCTTTACGTGTTCGGACAGAGGACCCTGGCGGCACTTCCCCACCTGGGGCGCTCGGCCGGTTCATGTCGATTACAAGAACCTGCAGCATTTTACATATGCGCCGGTCACTTCCCAAATCCGGCGCGTTTCAACGCGTCAGCCATCGAGCCGGATGCTTCTCGACGTCCCTCCGGCCTACCCCGCTTCCGACCCTTGCCCGAAGTCTTGCCCTGCTGCTTGCGCTGCTTCATCTGCGCCGGCTGGCCCGGCTCGTCGTCAAGCCGCAAGCTCAGCCCGATGCGGTTGCGGGCGACGTCGACATCCATGACCTTGACTTTCACCACCTCGCCGGAGCGCACCACCTCGTGCGGGTCCGAGACGAACTTGTGGCTCATGGCGGAGACGTGGACCAGCCCGTCCTGGTGCACGCCCACGTCCACGAACGCGCCGAAGGCGGCGACGTTGGTCACCGTGCCTTCCAGGATCATGCCGGGTTTGAGGTCCTTGACCTCGTTGACGCCTTCCTTGAACTCGGCGGTCTTGAATTCCGGGCGCGGGTCGCGGCCCGGCTTGTCCAGCTCGGCGAGGATGTCGGTGACGGTGGGCACGCCGAACTGTTCGTCGGCGAAGTCTGCCGGGGCGAGCTTGGTCAGCACCGCGGTGTTGCCGATGAGCTGCTCGGTGCTCAAACCTGTGGCCTGGGCGACGCGCTCGACCACCGGGTAGGCCTCCGGGTGCACCGCGGAGCCGTCGAGCGGGTTGGCCCCGCCCTGGATGCGCAGGAAGCCGGCGGCCTGCTCGAACGCCTTCGGGCCGAGGCGCGGCACCTTGCCCAACTCCTTGCGGGTGGTGAACCGGCCGTTTTCGTCGCGGTAGGCCACGATGTTCTTCGCCACCGTGCCTGACAGGCCGGCCACGCGCTCGAGCAGCGGCGCCGAGGCGGTGTTGACGTCCACGCCGACGGAGTTCACCGCGTCCTCCACCACTGCGTCCAGCGTCTGGGCGAGCGCGGTCTGGTTCACGTCGTGCTGGTACTGGCCCACGCCGATGGATTTCGGGTCCACCTTGACCAGCTCCGCCAACGGATCCTGCAGGCGTCGCGCGATGGAGACCGCCGAGCGCAGGGAGACGTCCATGTCCGGGAACTCCTCCGCCGCGATCTGGCTGGCGGAGTACACCGAAGCGCCGGACTCGGACACCACCACCGGGGTCGGCCGCTTTCCGCCGGCCTGGGCGATCAGGTCCGCCACCTCGCCGGCGAGCTTTTCACTCTCGCGCGAGGCGGTGCCGTTGCCCACGGCGATGAGCTCCACGCCGTGCTGCGCGGCCAGCGACGCCAGCTCCGCGCGGGAGGCGTCCCAGCGGTTTTGCGGCTGGTGCGGGTAGACGATGGTGGTGGCAAGCACCTTGCCGGTCTCGTCCACCACGGCGCACTTCACGCCGTTGCGGTAGCCCGGGTCCAGGGCCAGCGTGGCGCGCTGGCCGGCGGGTGCGGCGAGCAGCACGTCGCGCAGGTTGGTCTTGAACACCTGCAGCGCGCCCTCCTCCGCCTTTTCCTTCAGCCGCATGCGGGTATCCAGGTTCGCGGAGACCTGCAGCTTGGTGCGCCAGCCCCAGCGCACCGCCTTGGCCAGCCACTCGGAGTCTTTGACCGGCAGGTCGAAGCGCTCCGCGATCATGCCCTCGTAGACGGCCTCCTCGCCCGGGTCCATGTCCAGGGTGAGCACGCCCTCGGCCTCGCCGCGCAGCAGTGCCAGGATGCGGTGGCTGGGCAGCTTCTCAAACGGCTCGGAAAACTCGAAGTAGTCCGCGAACTTCGCGCCCTCGGTTTCCTTGGCCTCCACCACGGCGGAGCGCATGGTGCCCTGGGCGTACACGCGGTCGCGCACCTCGCCGACCAAGTCCGCGTCCGTGGCGAAGCGGTCCACCAGGATCGCGCGGGCGCCCTCGAGGGCGGACTTCGCGTCCGGGAAGCCCTCCGAGAGGTAGGCCTTTGCCAATGTTTCGGGGTCGGCCGAAGGGTCGTCGATAAGCTGCTGCTCCAACGCCTCAAGCCCGGCTTCCCGCGCGATATCCGCCTTCGTCTTGCGGCGCTTCTTGTACGGCAAATACAGGTCCTCCACGCGCGCCTTGGTGTCGGCGGCGAGGATCGCCTGCTTCAGCTCGTCGGTGAGTTTGCCCTGCTCTTCAATGCTTTCCAGCACGGCATTCTTCCGCTCGGCGAGCTCGAGCAGGTAGGTGTTGCGCTCCTCGATGTGGCGCAGCTGCGCGTCGTCGAGGCCGCCCGTCGCCTCCTTGCGGTAGCGGGCGATGAACGGGACGGTGTTGCCCTCGGCGAGCAGTTTCAGCGCTTGCTCGACCTGGGTGTCCCGCACATTGATTTCGTTCGCGATGATGGCTGCGATTGATGTCATTCGGGCGAGTCTAGTCGCGCCTGTGTTGCGCCAGTTTTACAGCAGCACCTGCGCCAGAAGCGAACCCACCACGCACGAGGTGAACACCGAGATCGCGCCCGGGACCAGGAAGGAGTGGTTGATCACGAACTTGCCAATGCGCGTGGTGCCGGTGGTTGCCCACCACATAGGTTAAACCTCTACAGTCTCGCCTGACTGATAAGCCCCAGGTGGCAGCGCATTTTCCACCGCACGCGTGGCCTCCTCGAGCGCGAGCGCCGTGCGCCCGGCGACAGTGAGCGTATCCCCCTCCAGCGTGATCTCGGGGTCGCGGTATCCGGCCTTCTTCAAGGCCCTGCGCACTTGCTTGACGACGACCCGCGTCGCCCCGTCCACTCTCACCGTCGTAAGCACGTCGCGTGCGTCCAACATGAACCGGTCGTCCTCGCTCAGATGAGTTTGCTCCAGCAGCTCTGGGCGGACCTCGCGGGTGCGCTTCAAGGACTGCTCCCTGCGCCAGGCCTCCACCTTGGCGTGGTCGCCGGAGGTGAGCACTGCCGGCGCCTCCAGCCCGCGCCACACGCGGGGCTTGGTGTAGCTCGGGCCTTCGAGCAGACCGTCGGAGAAGCTGTCGTCCTCGTGGCTTTCGGTGTTGCCCAGCACGCCCGGGATCAGGCGCGTGACCGCCTCCGCGATGACCAGGACGGCAACCTCGCCGCCGATCAGCACGTAGTCGCCGATGGAGACCTCGCACACCCGGTAGCGCTTTTTCGCGTCCTCGAAGACTCGCTGGTCGATGCCCTCGTAGCGCCCGCAGGCGAACACGATGTGCTCCTCGCGCGACCACGCCTGTGCGTCCTGCTGCGTGAAGGGTTTGCCGGCCGGGGTGGGCACGAGCAGCAGCGGTTTGCCGCTGTCCTCGCCGCCCTCGTACGGACGGGGTGCCACCTCGTGGAGGTCGTCGTGGCGCAGCTTGTCGTTGCGGTGCGCGGCGGCGGTGTCGAGGGATCTTCCGGGGCGGCCTTTGGCGACGTCGTCAAGCGCGGGCCCCCACACCTCCGGCTTCATCACCATGCCCGGCCCCCCGCCCAGCGGCGGGGCGTCCACGGACTTGTGGTTGCCGGTGGCCCAATCGCGCAGGTCGTGCACGCCTACCGACAGAATCCCCTGCTCGATCGCCTTGCCCAGCAGCGCGTGGCGCAGCGGGTCGAGGTACTCGGGGAAGATGGTGACAACGTCGAGGCGCAGCTTAGACATCCAGCAGGCCCTCGGGCGGGGTGATGGTGAGGTAGCCCGCATCCGTGTCGAGCTCCGGGACGAAGTCCATCACAAACGGGACCATGACGTCCTTGCCGTTGTAGTCGATCTCCAGGATCTTCCGGTTCGGCGCGTCCATCACGCCGGTGACCTCGCCGACCTCTGCACCCTCGTGGCGCACCTTCAGGCCGATGAGCTCGTGGTTGTAGTACTCGTCCGAGTCCTCCTCACGCTCCAGCGGCTCGGCGAAGAACTTCATGCCGCGCAGGCTGTCAGCGGCAGTGCGGTCCGGCACCTCCTCGAAGCTGACCAGCAGGCGCTTCTGGTGCGGGCGCACCGTCTTCACGGTCAGCTCCCGTTCCTTGCCCGCTTGGCGGCCGGTGAGCACAGCGCCGACGACGATGTGCTCCTCCGACTCGTCCGCCAGCAACTCGACGGCAACCTCACCTTTCACGCCGTGGGACTTGACCACGCGGCCGATCTGCAGCTCCATGGGAGCCAAGACTATCAGCGCATAATCTGCCTACACTGCGCGAGTATGAGGATCTACGAAGGCCCAACCGGCACCTCCAATGAATTGAAGTATTCCTTCGACGAATTCACTACACGCCCCTCAATCCGGTTCGAGTCCAGCGAACGTCCGGATAGCCCCACAACCTCCAAGGTGTGTGGGACCCCGTACCTCCCCGAATACGCGCCGTACCCGTATCGCAGTGGTGAGCCTATGTACTTCATCGCTCAGTTCAATTTTTCAGAATTCGATCCTCTCCCTGGTTTTCCAACCACCGGGCTACTTCAACTGTTCGTCTCAGATGATGACATGTGGGGCGATAATTACCGGGATACGGTAAAAGAACCATCGGACCACGAACCAACTCAAAACGCTCGATACCTTCCGGACACGACAAAACCGCACGTTGGTGAGGTGCCCGAAAGTGTCCTGGATTCCGGTGATCACCCCGCAATTGATCCACTCGAGGCCACCACTATTTCTGGTGTGCGCACCGATCAATTTGTGACTCTAGGGTCCAAAGAATTCAACACTTACGCTTTTTCACCCCGCAAACCCCACGCCCTTCTAAGAAGAGACAGCGATCTGCAAACACTACATACGTTCCGCGGGCGGATCGTGTCACGCAGAGTAATCGGGGATCAAGAAGAAATTTGCACGACGCGAGCGTGGACAGATGACAAAAGCGAACTTCAGGCTATGTTTGATTCCGCTATCGCCCAGGCGGAACAAGAAGGATTTGCTCTCGACCCCTCGGCTGACCAGCTACTACAGCCAGCACCTTACTTTTGGAAGGACAGTACTCGGCTCGGGGGATACTCCCAGTGGATCAATGACTGCATTCTGACACCCGGAGACCCGCGCGTGTCGCTTGCATCTGTAAGTCACGACGGCAATCTGATGTTTGGCGACTGCGGCTACGGCAATTTCTTCATCCACCCTGACGATCTCGCCGCGCGCAACTTCGACCGGGTCATCTTCGGCTGGGAGTGCAGCTAGAGAAAACACACCCTAAAAAACTGCCCCCCACCAACACGAAACCCCCGTTCCGCGCGCGGTGTGCGGGAACGGGGGTTCGTCGATAAGCGAAGAGTGCTTAGTTCTCCTCAGCCGGAGCGTCCTCGGAAGCCTCGGACTCAGCCTCAGCGGACTCGCCCTCGGCCTCAGCAGCCTCGGCCTCGGCAGCAGCGGCGGCCTCAGCGGCCTCCTTTGCCTCAGCCTCTTCCTTGGCCTTCTTGCGCTTCTCGGTGATGGCCTCGGCGGTCGGGCCGTTCTTGGCCTCCTCAAGAGCCTGGTTGAACAGGTCGAGCTTGGACGGCTTCTCCTCGGCCACCTTCAGGGTGCCCTCGGCGCCGTCGAGGCCCTTGTGCTTCTGCCAGTCGCCGGTCACCTTCAGCAGTGCGAGCACCGGCTCGGTCGGCTGCGCGCCGACACCCAGCCAGTACTGAGCGCGCTCGGAATCGATGCGGATGAGCGACGGCTCTTCCTTCGGGTGGTAGATGCCGATGTTCTCGATGACGGCACCGTCGCGGCGGGTGCGGGCGTCAGCGATGACGACGCGGTACTGCGCGTTGCGGATCTTGCCAACGCGCTGCAGCTTGATCTTTACAGCCATGGTGTACTTCCTTTAGGTCACTGGGCAGTGCAGACACTCGCCACTTATCGACGAGCCGGTTCAACCCTTCTTATTTACCCTGCGCGTGCCTGGCCGGGCGACCTCCCGTGCTTTAAAGCACGGGGTGAGACGGATCCGGCGCGTACGCAGTTATGGACTTGTCGTGCCTGGCGCACATACACGCCGGACAACCCGTGATACCTTACGCGCGCTTCGCCCAGGTTCCAAAACACGCGTCCGGTTTTCGCCTTTCCACGTCCGCGCGAGTCTGGTTCGGTCCGGCGCGTTGGTGGCGGTATTGTCCTTAACCGCTTGTGACGATAATCGGCACAGCGCAACAAGACACACACGACAAGACGGGTTGGAGAAACGGTTGAGTACGACGGCAGGGCACGCACCGCGGCCGACGAAGGGCTCCACCGCCTACCGCGTTGACCTGGACGGGCTGCGAGGCTTCGCCATCGCGCTGGTGGTCATCTTCCACGTGTTCGTCGGCCGCGTCTCCGGCGGCGTCGATGTGTTCCTGCTGCTGTCCGGCTACTTCTTCCTCGGCGGCCAGCTGCGCTACGCGCTGCGCCCGAACCCGAACCTGAACCCGTGGTGGCCGTTGTGGCGCACCATCCGCAGGTTGGTGCCGGCACTGGCGCTGGTGGTGGTTGCAGTCGTCGGCCTGGTCATGGCGTTCACCCCGGAGCTGATGGGCGTGGAGCTGTCCCGCCAGGTCACCGCGTCGATGCTGTACTTCCAAAACTGGGAGCTGATGGCGCAGAACGCGGACTACGCCGCGGCCAGCCAGGAGACCTCTCCCCTGCAGCACCTGTGGTCCATGTCCGTGCAGGGGCAGTTCTATGTCTTCGGCATTCTTATGGGCTGGGTCGTTGCCGTGGCCGTCGTGAAGCTGCACGCGAAGCCTGAGCACGCCCGCCGCGCCGCGATTGCGCTGCTTGCAGTGATCACCGTGGCGTCGTTCGCCTGGGCCTCTCGTTTCGGGCTGGAGGGCACCGGCGAGAACTACTACTCGTCGTTCTCCCGCGCGTGGGAGCTCTCCCTCGGCGCGCTGCTGGCGTTCGTGCCGAGGAACCGGTTCCTGCCGCAGACCACCGCATGGCTGACCGCGCTGCTCGGCGTGGTGCTCATCGCCGTCACCGGTCTGATCGTGCCCACCTCGCTGGCCTTCCCCGGCCCCGTCGCCCTGATCCCGCTCACAGGTGCGGCGCTGGTGATCCTCTCCGGCAACGCCAACGGCGTGTCCAGAGTGCTCGCCTCCGCCCCGATGACCTGGCTGGGCAGCGTGGCCTACTCGCTGTACCTGTGGCACTGGCCGCTTTTGATCATCGTCACCGTCATCGGCGGCTACGACACCCCGCCGGCCTGGCTGGGCGCACTTGTCATTGTGGTGTCGCTGTGCCTGGCGCACGTCACCCACACGCTCGTGGAGGATCCGCTTCGTCAGCACCGCCAGCGCCCGCGTGGCGACGACCATCCGGTGGCCGACGCGAGAGCGTCGCTACGCACCTTGCCCGGTGCCGCGCGTGCGGTAGGTGGCGTGCTGGCGACAGCGCTTTTTGCCGTGGCGCTGGCCGTGCAGCCGTACTGGGACATCCGCGTCGACAGCGCGGAAAAGGCCCTCGACCCGGTCAACTACCCCGGCGCCCGCGCCATCCAAGGCGCGCAAGTGCCGAACGTGAAACCGCAGCCAAACCCGAACCTCATCGCCGGCGTGTTCCCGCCCATCGGGCTCGACGACTGCATGATCTTCCTCCCCGAAGCCCCCGACGCCATGCCGGGCCCTGACTGCACCTACGGCGACCTCGCGGCGGAGACGACGGTCGTGCTCGCCGGCGGCTCCCACATCGAGCCGTTTATCGTCCCCCTGGACAAACTGGGCAAGGAGCACCACTTCAAGGTCGCCACCTTCGTGCGCCAGGAATGCCCGCTGGTTGTCGGCGGGCCTCTGGATCCGGCCAACGAGATCGTCTCCCCCGAGTGCGCCGAGTGGGGCGAAAACGCCATGCAGGAGATCATCAACCTGCAGCCCGCCATGGTCATCTCCACCTCCACCCGCCCCGCGGGCCACGCCGGCGACGGCCGCGTCTCCGCCGACTACGTGCCGGAAGCCTACGCCAACCTCTGGCAGCGCCTGGCCGAGCTAGGCATCCCGTTCGTGGGCCTGCGCGACAACCCGTGGATGTTCACCCCCACCGGCGAGCCAATGGACCCGAACCTGTGCATCGTGGCGGGCTACTCCGAGCACGACTGCTCCATGGCCGCGGACATGGTCTACGCTCCCGAGGACCCAGCGGCGGAGCTGATCGACGGCGCCTACGCGCAGTGGGAGATCGACACCGCCAGCTGGTACTGCGTGGACGGTCTGTGCCCACCGCAGATCGGCAACGTGTACATCTACCGCGACCAAAACCACATCTCCAACGCCTACGCCGAGTCCCTGACCCCGGTGCTGTGGGAGCGCCTCGCGCCCGTTTTCGAGGAGCTTTCGCTTCTCGACGCCCCTCCGGCCACCCCGTAGCCCCCATACCCGTGGCGCTCCCGTCGGCTCCCCCGCGGTTCGGCCCGCTCGTTCCCCGTCCCTCGTCCC